>JAAZBA010000145.1 GCA_012514045.1 Clostridiales bacterium
CCCCCGGGAGAAGGTTACCAGTACGCACAGACACTCTAATATAACAGCTGCCCACATGATAACCTTGGTGATATAGGATTTGAATCTGTATGCCAGACCAGCGAAAATAGGCACAGTCATAACGATATAGCAGCCCAGGATATTGGGGCTTCCGGTGATGGAAAACGCCCTTGAGCGCACGCCCTGCTCTGTCTGAGATACCCAGCCGGCGGGGATGGGCGCGGCGACAATATATTGATATATGCCGTGAAGTGACATCATAAGTCCCACAACTGCTGTGGTTATCTCAAGATAAACACAGTCCTTTTCGTCATCAAGGAGCCTGAGCATGACATAGAACCAGAGCATGTACTGCACTGTGGCACGAAAGCCGTCTATGGCGATACTCATAATAGGACTGTTGAGACACATAAGGCAGAAGGAAACCGCTATAAACAAAAATATTGGGATATCAAGGGGCGTCGCCCTCGTTTTTTCCCCGTTGGGAGCGTTTCTCTGGCGGCGGGAGAAAATCCTGCATAATATGTACATCACTACGGCGCAGAAGAACAGTTCATCCCAGACAGATGCGAGTGAGGGAATATACCTCCTGATAAAATAATCAAGTGGCAGATAAAGAGCCGCAAGGACGATTATAAAACGCTTGAATGTAAACCCGATTCGTGACGACAGTTTCCCTAAAAAGCTGCCGGACCATACGCGAAGGATAAAGGAGGCGATATAATTTAAGGCTTTGTATATAAGGCTTTGACGTATAAGAGGCATGAGCCTGTCGCCTGATTTGACTATAAGAGAGGAGATGAAGGCGAGAATGCTGCTGTAAAGTGAAGTATATACAGAGCTGTTTTTCGACACAAAACGGTCAAAAATGGCTTTCATACGGCTGCTCTCATAATGCTTTGAGATCCTGCAGCATATCCGGCCAAGCACACTTTCCTCATACCATCCATGAGCGCCTAAAGCCACATACCGCCATACTCTGGCAAAGATGCAGTTTTTAAGAGCTTCCATAATCTTACTGCTCCGACTCAAGAGCTACTGACTCGATAATGGCGATTGTCTCCAGATACTTCGTCTTTAAGGTAAATGTACGTCCGCTTCTTACCTCTTGGTTGCCGATCTTGAGGATGGGAGTGGTAGAGGAAATGGTACTTTCAACGGTGATGATTACGTCTCTCTTTGAAGGGTCCTCTGTGTCCACAATAACTCCGTCATCGCGGATCGCCTGTGTAACATATGGCGCAAACTCCATGCTGGTTACAAATGCGCCGTCTACATAATCGTTTCCGGCGATAAGCTGGTATCCTGTGGGATCACGTCTTTCAAGCTCGCTTAGCAGATGGGGAGAGGCTCCGCGAATACGGAATAAAGTGGTCATTGTTGTGGTGGGGGACACAGTCTCCTGTACTTTTGGGCCTAAGATTTTCCACCCCACACCCACAATAAGCAATAGCGCGATGATGATGCATATAAGATCCACCACGTTGATAATTCCGAACAGTTTGCCCTTTTCATTTATGAGTTTCATGTGTATGATTCCTTTCATTCATAGGAAAATGGAAAGTAAAAACAGATCCGAAAGCTTTCACCTAACTGTCACAGCTCCAGCATAAAGGAAGCCTTTTTAATTGGTATATCCGTTACCGATACCGTCGGAATGCCCTTATCATCAAGAGGAAGCACACTGAGCTTGTCAGAGCGCTCATTTGCCACAAACAGATAGCGGTTGTCCTTTGAAAGGTCGATATGTCTTGGCCATACGCCGCCGCATGGAACCTCCGTAAGATACTCTATGCTGCCGTCGGAATCGCTTACAGAGAACACAACAATATTGTCCGCCCCCCGGTTTGAGCCATAGAGAAGACCGCGTTTAGTGGAAAGCGTAAGACTTGCGGCATAGCTGACATCTTCATACTCCTTGAGGGTGCTGAGTCGTTGGAGTACGCAGAGGGTTCCGGTCTCCTCATCGGATGAGAAAACGTACATCACGTTGGAGTACTCAGTGATAAGGTACATAATATCCAGTGTCGGATGGTTTAAGAGATGTCTTGGTCCGTCATCTTTCTTAAGATTCAGAACACTTTGCTCATGAATGCGTCCGCTTTCGGTGCTGTAGGCCACCACTCTGTCAAGTCCCAAGTCCGCCAGATACATAAACCTTTCATTTTTCGAGGGGATTATGCAGTGGGGATGGCTTTGACAGCTTTCGTCACCGTAGTGAAAATGAGCAGCCTTCGTACATGCGGCGTTGTCCTTGCCGTCAAGGGCATAGAAATAGACATCCCCCGAGCCATAGCAGGACGCGGCAATGAGGTTTTCCTTTTCGTTAAGAGACAGATGACATAAAGATGAGCCGGGGAAACGAACTTCACCGGTGGGGATAAGATTGCCGCCGTCAATAACAAAGGAAGCGATACCCATCATGGCGTTTTCCTGTATGACAGTGTAAAGACAGCGTCCGTTCCGGGACATGCACATAAAGTTGGGGTTTTCCACACCGTGGGAATAAAATGAAGATATGAGCTTTCCGTTACCGGAGAGTGTGGCGTGAAGAATTGAGTCGTTTTTTGAGCCGTTGCGACCTGATATGAGGAGCTTCATATGTGCTGTCCTCCTTTGTATAATTTATGCATAGCTTTCAATTTCTATACGTTCCACAAGGCCTTTCACGCTCTGTCCCAGGAACATGGAGGCATAGCTCTCGAAGGACTCGGCGTTATCGCTGCAGCGGAAAATGAGATTGCCCCCCGTCTTCTTTTCGGATTTCTTTTCAGTGACCTCAAGGAGTGTCTCAAGAGTGTCGGCGACTGCGGCGCCGGAATTAATAAGCTTTACGCTGTGGCTGAAAAAATCGTTTATGGCGTCATAAAGCAGAGGGTAGTGAGTGCAGCCCAGCACGAGGGTGTCTATGCCGTACTCCTTAAGTTCTGCAAGATACTCTTCTATAACCAGTCTTACAAGCTCATCATCAGCTC
>JAAZBA010000025.1 GCA_012514045.1 Clostridiales bacterium
CATGATCCGTTCAGCCAGAAAAAATACGGCAATGGAAGTAATAGAGCCAAAGAGCAAATCAAGCTTCCTGGACAGTCTTTGGAACAAAGGAATTAACAGTACGCCCACGATCAGAGCAATCGCAATCGGTGTATATGGAATGATGTACTTCGGGTATTCCTCGATAGGAACCGCTCCGTTCTGCACCATTTTTGTAATAACGCTTATACCCATATACAGTGGGTAAATAGAAACAGCAACGGCTACCGCAAGAGAATACCAACAGTATTTTTTATAATTCGCATTACTCATGGTTTATTCTCCCTTCCAACCAAGATAGTTTCTATACACGGTGCAGTGCTTATACCCTGCGCCGAATTGTGAACTTGCCAGCCCAGCAATGATACCTTCCCACGTCGCTGTAGGATCATCCACGAGAACGTAGTCGTCATAGCTTGAAAATAATGCTGTGGAAGAAGGAGCATCTCCAGTAAAATGAAGAAGGTACTTGAATGTTTCCTCATAATCCAACGCCTCTACAGTACTCTCGCGCACCTTTACCGAATACTCTGTTCCATCGTATTCGACCAGATAGAAGAAAAGCTTTGGATACTTGTCTTTCTCTTCCGCATATAATTCTGCGCTCATACGCTCTTTATCAAGAACGTAGTAATGGGCGCAAAGGACCGATGCCGGAGTTCCTTTACTGACAGTCTGAAAGAATGTATCCCATACTTCATTTCCGGATGTGCACCCCTGCTGCTCAAAAACAGGTAATCCCGAATCTCTGGCCAATTCCAGTGCATCATCAGCAGAGCACACAGTTTGAAAAATAGATTCAAGATTCTGATTTGAATCGTTAGCCATTGTATTTCTCCCGTTATTTATCGAGCATGAGACAAGCATAATAACAGCAAGAGCGACCAATAGTATTGCTGTTATTCTCTTCATGTCACACCTCCTCCTATCCCGCATTTGTCAGCAGGGTGTATATAATCGCAATAATCAACAAAGTGAAGCCAACGGCGGAAACTAATGTCATCTGCTTATATGACAGGACGTTCTCGATCCTTGTCCGGACTTTTGCTCCGCCAAAGGCAGAAACAAATACATTTTTACTCTGGGCACAATTCAGGAGCGTACGAGCATATTCTTTGCGCTCGTCATTGTTATATTTGGAAACGGCTCTCTCATCACATGCCAGCTCCAGATCCGCAAGAAACACCTTCAGGAACAGCCAGGACAGCGGATTAAACCAATGGATCGCTGTAAGAAGAAACCCTATCAGCCTCCACAGGTTGTCACAACGCCGGATGTGCGTCCTTTCATGCTGCAGCACATATTCCCGATCCGTATCTGCAAAAGAAGCAGGCAAAACGATTTTGGGTTTTATGATTCCGTATACAGCCGGGCTTTCGATCTTCTCAGACAAATATACATTCTGATCCAAGATACACGAATCCTTGATTTCATGCTTCGTTGCCGCATACATTATTATCAAAGCGATAATAATCGCCAGTGCTCCAATGAGCCAAATCAGGCCCGCCATTTCAAAGACTTTGCTGAGCGTGTTGACCTTGTATGTAATAGGGAAATAGCTGTTTGCGGCCATAATAGCGTTTGTTGCAGAAAAAGCTATTTCATCTGCGGGCTGGAAAACAGTAATCGTTTTGGTTGTAAGCCGTGATATGAGAGTCATTAAGCTGTATGGGCTGTTCAGGCCGAACGGAAAGCACATCCGTAAAAACGGTACAACCCACAGAAACACCGACACTCTGTGAGGAATGACTTTTACCTTCCTTATAAGCAAAACCAACAGACCCATCATAGAAGCAATAATGCTCATGTTGAAAATCCAATAGCAAAACTCACCGAGCATCATGCATCACCTTTTATCAATGAGGTCTCTAAGCTCCTCAATCTCAGCATCTGACAAATCTTCGTCTTCGAGTAACGCGGAAAACAGTGCCTTGCGTGATCCGCCAAAGAATTTGTTCAGCAGCGTTACGGCTTCCTTTTTCTGCATTTCTTCCTGCGAAACCAGAGGAGTGCAAATGAAGCCAGGCTCATCCCGCCTTATGAAACCTTTCGCCTCAAGCTTCTTTATCACTGTATAGGTAGTATTCTTATTCCATCCAATGGAGTCGGCTGCAATCAGGCTTATTTCCTTAGCAGACAGGGGACCTCTTTCCCAAATGATCTCCATTACCTTAGCTTCGCTGTCAAACATTTTTTCTTTCATATCTGCGCCTCCAGACTATTACTATAGTCTATACTATCACGATAGTCTGCGTTTGTCAATAGATTCGCTAAAACTGATGTGAAAGGCCCTTTTGCAGCATAAAAAACCTCCCGGTACCAACGAATTGGTATCAGGAGGAAGGAAAAAACCGTTATTCTAAGGGTTTCCGGGCCCTGTTTCCTTACTGACGGAAGGTCGTGGCGTCTGGCTTATGCGTTTTTCTCTCGGTAATTACATAGTCCCAGCCGGGACGCTTGCACTTCTCGCAGGCGTTTTTTTCTTTCTGAAAAGGATCCAGTCGGCGGACAATATACGAACCGTCTGCCATATAGTCATGCACGCATGTCGGACAGAGGCACCGTATAGCGTTTTTGCTTTTCGGATTGTAGTTCCACAGACCGAAGGTCTTCTTGAGTCCACGGTTCAGCGCACGAATCAGATAGTCGTCATCCAGGACACCGACAAACTCCAGCAGGTCGTTCTGATTGACTGTGCGTATCTGTTCGAG
>JAAZBA010000076.1 GCA_012514045.1 Clostridiales bacterium
AGGCTGTCAGCACTCCATCGGGTTAGAGTAATTATATATTATTGTATATCGAAATCATATGACCATTCGATTTCGATTTCATTCTTTAAGAGGTTTATCCGGGAGATAAGTAGAGAAGCGATACTATTTTTCTGTTGAACACTAAGGCTGCTCCAGGCCCCTGGAAGGTCTGATATTTCTTTATTTAAGGTTTCACCATGGTTCGATTCAGTGTGGTTGTTTAACTCGGCAACTAGCATCTTGCACTCACGGTCCAGTTCTTCAATGCGCTCGTTGATGTACTTTGCGCTTACTTCTGAAGCTTGTATTAGAGCGGCGACTGATTTCTGGATTTCCTGGTTTAATTCCTCAATACGGCATTGAAGACGATTTCGCTCCCTATTATCTGATACCGTAATCTCAGCCTTAATGTCTGAGTATTGTTTAGCCCATTTTATAATTCTATCCTCAATAACTGCCTCAACAGCATTCAATGCGCCGAGGTTACCATCAATGTCGCAGCAACTATATGATGTTTTTCCGGTGCAATAAATGTAAGTATATTTTCCATTACAACTGCTTTTTGGTATGGCACTATATCCGCATTTGCCACACTTTATCAAACCTGTAAGCCAAGTTATCTGAGACTTTCTGCGGTTGTCTATTTGCTTATTTTCATCAAGGCGGCGCTGGACTCTAAGAAAAAGGTCGGGTTCAATAACACCCTCATGCGGAGCAAGCGAGAGTATATGGTCTTTAACATCAGTGTATTTGCGTTCGTTACTCTCACGTTTGCCGTACAAATAGCAACCCTTATCGAGTGTGAACTCAACCGGCTCATTTGTAAACTTAACGCCGCGCTCCTGATAGTAATGGAACACATCAATATCTGCTTTGACAGCCACTGGATTTCTCAAAATGCGTGATACCTTGCAGGAATCCCATATTGTACCGTTCGGTGATGGCACAGATTCTTCATTTAGATTTCGCGCAATTTCACCAAGTGTCATCATTTCGTTACCGTACATCTGGTACAGCTGTTTTAGGATGCCAATTGTGCCGGGATTTTCCTCAAGCATCTTGAGTTTGCCAAGTTCAGAATGCGCTTCGACTTTTATAAAGCCGAACGGCGCGGGGCCACCGAGAAACATACCTTTTTCGCCGCGAGCATAATAGTTGTCCCGAATACGCTGCTGAATAGTTTCGCGTTCGAGTTGAGCAAAGACCATGGTAATTGACAGCATTGCTCTACCTATGGGTGTACTGGTATCAAACTTCTCCATAGTTGAGTTAAACGAAACCCCATGTTGTTCAAAAAGAACCATGAGATTGCCAAAGTCGAGAACAGACCTTGATATCCGGTCCAAACGGTATGTAATGATTCTCGTGATTTTTCCTGCCTTGACATCATCAAGAAGACGCTGAAATTCAGGCCGTTTGAGATTGCTGCCGCTATATCCTTTGTCCGCGTATATTTCGATTACTTCGGGAATTGCGCATTCCTTTTTGCATAGTTCAATCTGTGTATCAATCGATATACTGTCTTTTTTGTCGACAGATTGTCTTGCGTAAATTGCGTCCATAACGCCCTCCAAAGTTATGGCGCACGATTAATTGTCGTCCGCCATTATATCACAATTTCAGCGAAATTTCTAACTAGTTACTGGCGTTAACACGGATACTTTGCCTTGAAATGGATAAGACGCCCGAAATATGAACAGCTATTCTCTGCCTGCTGCTTTTATCAAACTCTTTGCCAGGGTATGTATCGCGAATATTGAAAGTGTTTGCCTTTTTCGGTTCATGATTTTTTTTTGCCATGGGAGCCTTCACCTCTGTTTGAGTGTATGCGGCCTCATGGTTGGCATATGCACTTGATATAGTACTGCTCATCACTTAATCACCTCTACTGACCCGACATAGTATCGGGACCCATATTGAACTCATATGTGCTCTTGTTTTCAATATAAGTATGGTAGAAAGGCTCGTAATTCAGTGAAAAATGAAAAAAGTTGTGATGTATAAGAAATTGATGAAACCTTTAATCGAACAAGAAATAAAAACAGCTCGCTGCATTGCAACGAACTGTTTTTTTGGGAGTATAGTGCTATTTTGTAATGTGTAAAAAATGGGTGTAAATTATTATACAGCCTCATCACGAATGGTCCTAATGTATACGATAAATCCATATGGTATGATTCTGTAATAAAACGTAGACAATCAATTGACCAATTACAAATTATGTTATATTATCAAATGTGGTTAGATACAAAGCGCAGGAACGTTGGTGTAGCCTTCCTTGACGCACGAACGCAATAGGTGCTCGACGACGGGAGTTTTGCTGTCCCTGCGGTTAAACCGATAAGTGAATTCGCTGAAGTAACCCTGCACACGCTTTGCTCCCAGCCCGTGAAAAGTACCTTGGAACATCGCTTTGGCGTTCGAAATAAACAGATGGACCAGTTTAAGCGGGCTTGTTTCGTCGTCTGGAGCGTCGGTCGTGGAAATTACGGTGTAGTTCTTGGATAGGCTGTTGTAGGTCGGAAAACCATCGGACAAAAGTACACTGCCAGACGTAATTTTTTCGTCAGCAAAAGCCTTGAAGGTGCCACCTGTAAAGTCTGGTATTTTCATAACCGACAGGAACATTGGAATATTGTGACCCTTGTGCGGTTGATATTGTACGGCGAACAGCGCCTTGATTTTACCTGACCCACGTCCTCGCTTTCCGCTTTTCGGAGCACCAAAAAAGCCTTCATCTATCACGATATTCCCTGATAGTTTGTAGTGAGAATCAGCTTCAATCATAATGGTTCTGAGCTTACGGAGAAGGTTTCTGGCCGTCTTAACACTGATGCTGATATACTGTGCCAACAGCACCGCCGACACACTGCTTTTTGTTTCGGCGAGGAAGAAGCAAGCTAGGAAAATCTTAACCAGCGGTAGCTTGGAGTTTTCAAAGGCGGTCCCATTGGTTGGCGATTCCTGATGTCCGCAGGCTTGGCACTCCAGTAACGAATGACGACGGCTGATGGTTTTGTAGTAAGTTTTGTTGCCGCATCTCGGACACATATACCCTTTGGGCCATTTGTGCCGAAACAGCGCCTGCTCGCAAGCTTCCTCGGTGCCGTATTTAGTTTGAAACTCTATAAGGCTCATCCCGGAGAGTGGACGATATGCTTTTTTGTATCTTGCCATAATGGTAGCCACCTTTCGTGTCGTATTCCCATTATGACAGCTCATGTGTCCTTTTGTACGGACTCCTGAGCTTTGTATCTAACCACA
>JAAZBA010000293.1 GCA_012514045.1 Clostridiales bacterium
AGCCTTGCCGAAACTCCGGCAGGTACTGTTCATCCTGTTCTTCTTCATCAGCGATATTTTCCATATCACGCCATCCGAGATTTATCACTGTCCTGCCGTTTGAAGTGAATGTATATCCAAGGGATGAGAGTGTCGCTCTGATTGTTATATACTCGTAGTCGTCGAAGAAGTTTGACAAAAAGCGTTTTACCACGAGCAGATAGATCCTCTTCTCCTCGTTTGACATTCGAAGGACATCAGCCTGCTCTTCAGTAGGAATTATGGCATGGTGATCAGACACCTTAGCGTTATTAACGCAGGATGTGCTTATTCTTCTCCTCTCAGAACGTATTCTTGAAACAACCGGGGCGAATTCGCCCATTGATACGGCGGCAAGACGTTCATCAAGCGTAGGTACAATATCATCGGTTAGATAACGTGAATCAGTTCTCGGGTATGTAAGGGCTTTATGCTGTTCATAAAGGCGCTGTATAACGGACAATGTCTCTTTAGCGGACATACCATAAATCTTATTTGCATCACGCTGAAGCTCGGTAAGATCGTATAAAGCCGGAGGAGGGGTACGCTTGTTTGTCCTTTTGACATCCGTCACCTTGAAGGATGCGTCTTGAAGCTTAGATTTGAGCTCCTCAGCAAAATCCTTGTCAAATATTTGAGAGTTACCTTTGTCATGCTGAAACGTGGCATAGAAGCCCCCAAGTTCAGCCTTGACAGTATAGTAGTACTTTGGTCTGAATGATCGGATTTCTTTTTCTCTGCGTACGATAATCGCAAGAGTGGGAGTCTGGACCCTGCCACCGGAAAGCTGAGCATTATGCTTACATGTGAGCGCGCGTGTGATGTTAAAACCTACAATCCAATCGGCTTCTGCTCTTGCCTGAGCTGACATATAGAGGTTATAATAGTCCTTACCGTCCTTAAGGTTATCGAAGCCTTGTTTTATAGCTCTATCCGTCTGGGAGGAAATCCAAAGGCGCTTTAGTGGCTTTCGACAATTGGCTTTGTCTATAATCCATCTTGCCACAAGCTCGCCTTCGCGTCCGGCATCGGTGGCAATGATAACGCTGTCTGTATTCACATCGTTAAGGAGTTTTCTAACCACGCTGTATTGTTTTGACGTATTCGGGATAACCTTGAGCTCCATTTTCTCAGGTAAAATCGGAAGTGTTTCCATGGACCATTTCTTATACTGCTCTCCGTATGTCTCCGGCTCGGAAAGTGTAACAAGATGTCCTAGCGCCCAAGTAACGATATATTTGTCTCCTTCAAGGTATCCGCCACCGGATTTTCTGCAACCCAGCACTCTTGCAATTTCTTGTCCAACGGAAGGCTTTTCTGCTAATACAAGTATTTTTCCCATTTTTTCTCCAATCAGTTAAGCGGAAATTCTCTTATTGTGTATTTCATCTTGCCCGACTTTGCCGCAGGTATGTCTTCAGCTATGGCGACATTCACTTCAAGTCCTGGGAACGCTTCTTTGATATCTGAGACAAATTTGTCGCAATCGTCCGTCTCGCTTTCCTTTTTAACAACGATAAGCTCGGCATATTCGACGCTCTTCTGGACAAATCGAAACTGCTTTATACCGTGGCAAAGCTTAGCAAAGTGATTTACTATGTGACCGTGTACCAGAGTACCGTCACGCTTTACAAGAAGAGCGTCTTCTCTCCCCTCGATTGAGGAAAACAATCTGCTGCTTCTGCCGCAGTCACATGTGTCGGAGGACAAAGAGCCTATATCTCCCAAGATGTAGCGGAGTCGAGGCATGGCGTAGTTTGTCAAATCAGTTACAGCAATTAGTCCCACACTTCCGTCGGTAATTTCTTTAAGGGTTACAGGATCAAGGATTTCCACATATACATTTTCTTCTATTATGTGCATGGCGCCGTTTGGGCATTCATATGCCAGAATACCCGCATCACGGGCTCCGTATTCATTGACAACAGAGCAGGAAAAGACACGGCCAATGTTTTCTCTCTGTTCCTGTGTAAGCGTTTCTGAAGTAGAAACAACTGCCTTTAAACTAATTTTTAGTTTAAGATTCTGCGCTTCAAACATTTTAGCCATGGTATCAAGCATACTTGAATACCCGTAAATGTACTCGGGCTTATATCGATTTATTATCTCAACATATTCTCTGAGTTTATCGGGCTTAAGGTTATACGCTGGGAGCATAATCCTGTTTTTTAGATACTTTTCACGAAGTCGATACTTTTTGTCCTCATTCTTTGTCATCTCGACGGGATTTCCCCACAGCATTACGCTTCTCGAACCGAAGGATATGTCGTACCATGATAGTCCTCTGAATCGGGCGGCTTCGTACTGCTCCACGGCTTTTCTGTCCATGTAGAAGCGTAAAGGCTCACCTGTCGAACCTCCGGTGTTGTTTTCGATGAGGGAGGAGCGGGCGTATGTTTTATTGACAAACGATTCTTTATCTTTTACTACATCAGATTTCTTCGTTACCGGGAATTTTTTCAGAGCTTCATAAGGATTATAAAGAATATCTTTCTCCGAAATGGCAACGCCCTGATATTTTGGTACATTTTTCACGCATTCAACCAGGAGCTCTGAAAGCCGCTCGCTTTGGTATTCTTTAAGCTGTGCAGCGGTATATTTCTCTGATTCTTTAAGGCTAAGCGTGTTTTCTCTTACTCTGTTTCCCCGTCTCTTTTCCATCAGCGGATACAGAATCTTTTCAATAAACAACCTTACAAAATCCATATGGCATATATTATATTTTAGCCGTAATCATATAAGGTCTGTGGTCGCTGGCCTTTTCATCAAGGGCTTCCGCTGTGATAACCTCAATGCCGTTTTTTGCAAAGATATAATCTATCTTTCTATTCGGATTGTAGGAATCAAAGGTAAAACCTTCATCTGTGAGCTTATTGGCGGAATCTTCAAGAATTTCAAAGAGCGGAGCGATAATCTCATTATCAGGTTTCATGTTAAGATCTCCCATAAAGAAGGTCTTTCTGGTTTCATTTTCAATGATGGATTTAGCAGTTGCTACAGCGTTTCTCTGTTCACCCTTGGCAAGTCCAAAATGTGTTACATATACCTTTATGACTTCACTATTTATGTCAATTTCAGCTTCTATGATGGCTCTTGTCTCATAGTATTCATCTTCGTCCTTAACCTTCGGATCGGGGACTTCTACTACCTTCGCGTTTACAATAGGATATTTGGAGAGGAGTGCGTTTCCATAAGGGTTAACTCCGTCAAAGGCTATAGCCTGTCCAAAGTAATAATTCATGTTTGTAAGCTCACCTAATATCTGCGCTTGCGCGTTAAATAGTTCATTTTTGCCTTTACCTCTGACTTCGTTTAATCCCACGATATCGGGAGAGTATTTGTTGATTACTCTCGCAGCTGCTGATAGGTCAATCTGAGCAGTGAAATGATCAAGTTTGACACCAGCAGAATCATAAACCTCAAAATTGCGGCCTGAACAGATGTTATAGGTCATGACTTTAAGTTCCATGATATAAACTTCCTTTCAAAAAAATCAATTGTAATGCTTCATGTTTATAATTATATCATGTTTTTATGCAAAAAGGCAATATTAAAAACGGATATATTGTGCTATAATCTGTAGGATTACAATAGATGTGTTACACTTCGAGTGTAATACTTGGAAAAAAGTATAGCAATTGAGAGCCGGATGTGTTACAGTTAAGTTAGCACACAAAAAAGCAACAGAGGA
>JAAZBA010000226.1 GCA_012514045.1 Clostridiales bacterium
TAGGAACGTTCCTAGCTGTGGGAGAATTGTAATGAGACAAGGGAAAGCGCAAAACACGAGGCTTGAAATTCTACAATGTGCGACAAAGCTTTTTTGGAAAGGGGATATACGGACGCGTATATTACCACTATAGCTAATATGTTGCAGATAAGCACCGGTAATCTTACCTTTCATTTTCCTACCAAGGAACATATCCTTGCGGAACTTATCAAAGAGCTGTGTACTTTTCAAGAGCAGATAGAAGAAAATGAGGAGGGAGAATACCCCCTGCCCATCGCATATCTTCTTGAACTCGCAATGTTTGCTTCGGTCTGTGTGGAAAATCCAAATATTAAGGATTTGGTTGTGTCCGCATATACACACTCGATGCCGCTTGGAATGATTCGTGCAAATGATACCCAAAGGGCAAAGAAGGTCTTTGGAAAATTCTGCCCGGAATGGACGGAAACGGACTTTATTCAAGCGGAGAATATAGTATCCGGTATTGAATATGCAATGTTCATGACGGAGGATACGGAAAAGCTTTCCTTTGAGCAGAGAGTGGCAGGCAGCATAAATGCAGTTATGAAGATATATGAAGTCCCCGAAGAAATCAGACAGGCTATTATAGCGAAAGTGATGGCTGTTGATTATAGGAGCAAGGGGCGTCATATTTTTGAAAGATTCTGTAGCTATGTAGAAGAAAGTTTACAGAAGGAGTCCTAATGATAAGTTTGGAAAAATAGCAAATAAGAGGGAGTATTGAAGACGAAGCAGGTATCAGTGTATGGTACCTGCTTTGTAATGGAGGTATTACAGATGGAGTTATCATTTGATTTAAAAAGCTTGAAATCCCCGAGGAGACGGTTGGTGTTGGCAATTCTTTTACTTGTTATCGGTATTGTATGTATATCGAGACATACTTGGAATTCCCAGGTTACAAGGGAAAAATGTGCCTTGGTAGAAGCAACATTTGAGGATTGTAAGTTCCATATATTAGACAACGCAACGGATTACAACAGTATTTATTTGACGTTTACAGATTATGCGACTGATTTGTATATTCATACAAGCTGTGCGGATGACAGGCTTACGCAGGCTTTAATGGAGTTAGATTCCGGTACGAAGATGCGGCTTTTGGTGAATGAAGAAAACAGGTTTATTTATGAACTGGAAGTCGCCGGCGATACATGGCTTTCGTTTGAAGAGGTCATGACAAAGGTTGAAAAAAATATGACCATCGTAATGTATGCAGGATATGCGCTTCTGGCGATGGGGTCAGTACTTTTTCTTACAGCTATCTATTCATTGGTGAAGGAATCACGGAAATAAATTCCCCTCTTTACATTTTCTACAAAAAGTATTATCATAAAGAAAACGTTGAAGAGAAGAGTACACTGTGTAAGATATCAGAGAGAACTGCCTTTGTAAGAGATTTACAATGTGCTGGAAGCAGTTTTATGGGAAACAGTGGAAGACCGTCTCAGAGTGGCTCTAATCAAGCCCGGCAGCTTCCGTTACGAGCAAATGAA
>JAAZBA010000140.1 GCA_012514045.1 Clostridiales bacterium
AGTTCTTTAAAGTGGATTTTGTGCAGTATCTGCTCCGGTGCGACAGTTTTTTTGATAAGGAAGCTGGTCCTTTCGATGCAATGAGACAGATTTTTACTACAATCAGGGAGTGTGTAGGTAATGGGTGTCACATTATGGGCTGCGGTGCCCACATTGGTATCGGTACCGGATATGTTGACTCAAGACGCACGGGAATCGATATTCACAACTACTGGCCTCATATCTGTATGTGCACGAAGTCCTTCGGTGTCCAATACGCATGCAACAGAAAAGTTTATCAGAATGATGTAGACTATCGAATAGTTCGCGGTTACGGAACATCAAAAGAAAGTTATCCAAATGTTCTAAATCCTGCATGGAATGCCTTAAAGGATTCAAAAAGCATATCTTGGTGCGCTGGTAATATCTTTAACTTAAATGAAGCAAAGACATGGTGTGCACTTGTGCTTGCTGCCGGTTCTTCCATATTTTTGGGAGACAGACTTTCTATGCTTAATGATTCAGGAAGAGACCTTGTAAGACGCGTTGTAAAGCACGCCGATTTTGAAATAGCTGTTCCCTCAGATCTTACAAGCGCTGATGCCTATACAGAATGGAGAGCACCTCAAAGCGGCAGAATATATGTTATAAACTGGACGGAGAAAGAAAAAGCTATATCAGTAGAAGCGGATGGCAGTTATATCGATATTATGACAGATAAAATCTACAATTCAAACGAAGGAAAAATCGAGATCTTCCTTGAAAGCCATGAGGGAGTGGCGCTTAAAAAAGCATAAGAAAGGCGGAATTATATGTATAAACCGAGAATTGCAAGACCAGATGATATTGAAGACATAAAAAAGCTGTGGATTGATCGCTTTGGCGAGGAAGAAGGCTTTGCCGATTTTATGTTTTCCTCCCGATATATACCCGAATACAGCGCTTGTATCGAAGAAAATGGAAAGATAATCAGCGCGCTGCAATCGATCCCACAGAACATACTAATAAGGGGAAGAATTCTGCCATGTACAATCCTTGCCGGAGTATCCACAGATGAAGAGTATACCGGACGGGGACTTATGAGCCGTGTATTTTCTTTTTATATGAATCATATTGCGTCTCTGGACATTCCTCTTACTGTACATACTCCCGCAAATCACCCAACATTTTTTTCGAAAGGGCATCTTTCCGCTACGAATACAAGGTTTGTTACAATAAACAGCGCTGTTGGGTATACAGAACCAGAAAATATCCGCCCGGATGAGCTATATAAGTTTTATAGTACAGTTTGCACCAAATACAGCGGAATAATATCACGCTCATATCCCGATTTTCTCTTTAAATTAAAGGATTACGAGAGCACAGGAGGGAAATATATTGCGGTCAGAATAAATGGCATGGTTACCGGATATGCCGTTTACTTTGACTATTATGAGGTTTTAGCTGAAGAGGTACTTGCTATAGACAGCGAAAGCTATGAGAAGCTTGTAGATATGCTCAAAACCATCTCAAACGGAAGGAAGCTGTCTATGAAACTTCCACCCGACATCGGAATTGAGATAGTGGCGGATTCAGACGAAACAAAGCCAAAGGGAGTCGCAGGCATTGCATCTCTTGAGACACTTCTGCGAATGGCGGTTGGCATAGATGATTTTGCGGTTGAGGTGCAGGACAGAATTGTGGAGCAAAACAACGGTGTTTTTAATTTGTCCGGTGGAAAAACGACAAAATCGCCGCAGATATGTCTCTCCGTAGGTCATCTTATGCAGCTTATCGAGGGGTATAAATCCATCGAGGAACTGCGTGAAGAGGGAGTTGTACATATCCGCGACGATAATGCTATGAGAGAGCTTTCAAAGCTTTTTCCGAAGCAAAACTGCTTTATTTTTGACGAATATTGAGTTATAAAAGCTCCTGGCGCTCGTAATCCACAAGCGCAAGAGACTTGAGGAGCTCATCCTGTTTTTCCGGGGCGATCGGAGCTCTTGGATTCAGGCACTCGCCGACATCGAAGCCCATGGCTGTAAGCTGCAATTTAATGGCCGCAAGTGTGCTATTCTTCACAAGCACTGCTGTTACGGCGTTGATCGCATACTGAAGCTTTCTTGCAAGCTCAATGTCACTTGCCCGCATTGCGTTGTAGAGCTTAACGTACAGCCCGGGCATCAAATTATAGGTGGAGCCTATACCGGCATCAGCACCCATCATAAGACCGCAGCACAAAGTTTCATCGGGACCATTGACAACGTTGATATCACCATTGTTAATGGTCTTTATTTGCTGCAGAGAGAAATAATCTGGATAAGTCCATTTAAGTCCTATGACGTTTTCGATTTCCATAAGTTTTTTTACCATATAAACCGTCAGGTTGTTGCCTGATAACGCAATACCGTACATGAGAAGGGGAAGAGAGCAAGCATCTGAAATAGCCTTGTAGTAGCTGTATATCTCGTCTTCGGTGTACTTGAAGTATATAGGAGGAACTGATGATATGGCTGTAGCGCCTACGCTTTCGGCATGCTTTGCCAGTTCAATTGTCTCGTTAAAGTTAGCGGCGCCGATATGGGCTGTAACAGTGCATTTGCCTCCAACTTCGTCCATAACAGTTTCAAGCATATCCTTGCGGCTTTCGGCTGTCATTATAATACCTTCGCCTGTGGAGCCGCAAACATAGAAACCGCTGACACCGTGGCTGAGCTCCCAACAAAGAAGCTTTCGCAGAGAATCGTAACGTATACTGCCATCCTGGTTTATGGGACTGATAAGAGCCGGAATTATTCCCTTGAGTTTGATATTAGACAAAAAAATCATCCTTTCCTATTATATTAATATATTATTCATTTGTTGCCAACAAGACCGTAACAGATTTTATAGAGGTAGTTTGCGCTGTCTTCATAGGGTACATTCCTGAAAGTATGGAAGAAGTCTCCGGCTTCAATACTGAACATACCCTTATAACCTATATCAGTAAGCGCCGTGACACACTCGTCCCAGTCAATTCTGCCGAGTCCCGGAACAAGATGGTAGTCATTTCTCCCGTCGTTATCGTGAACGTGAAGCGTCTCAATTCTGTCGCCCAGCTTTGTTATCATATCTTTGGGACCGGAGCCGGAGAGAACAGAATGACCGATGTCAAGACATGCGCAGAACACATCCCGGCCAAGGTTATCGATGTAGTCTATCATTTCTTCAGCATCGGAGCAGACGGTGGGACAGATTTTTTCAAGCTTGGGATCCCAGTTGAACATATTCTCCACGCAAAGCTTTATTTGATATTTCTCAAGAAGCGGACGAAGCTTGTTGTAAAACTCGAAGTTAATCTCCCTGCACTCTGCCCTGAAATGAGTATATCGATATTCCCTGGGAATACAAGGGTGTATGATTATGTACTTGCTCTTGAGATAGTATGCCGCAATGATAGATTTCTTCTGTATTTCCAGCAAGTACTTATCCTTTTCTTTGTCGCCTGTATATGAAGGCATGGGTGAGTGAACCTGATTCATGGCTATTCCGCAGCTCTCGGCATATTCTCCCAAATGTGTAAAGTATGCTCTGAACTCATCGTCAGATGATGTAAATATGCCGGAATCAATAGGATAATGGAAGAGACTATAGTCGATGCCATCAAAGCCGGCATCGGCAAGTGCTTTAATCTGATTCTCCCTAGTAAGATTTTCATTCGTATTTCCGGGGACGGTACATATTTTCATAGAATAATCCCTCCTGAAAGTAATGGGTACATTATACACCAAATAAGCCGATTTGTAAATAGATACAAACCGGCTTATATTATCACAGAATATTGAAAATCACACAAAATATCAAAGGAACGCTAATGTTCCGATACAGCACAATACAACACTGATTATCAGCTTTTTAGACAGTTTTTCTTTGAAAACAAGTTTTGACATAATTGTGGTAAAGACAATGCTTCCGCCGGTGATTATCGGATAAAGCACAGTAGCAGGAAGCGTAGCGGCGCCATTTAGCTGGAGCATATAGGAGACGCCTCCAACAACTGCAGATATGAGGATAAGGAGTAGAGGACCGAGCTTGTTTTTCCCCTCTGGCTCCGCACTGCTTCGTGAAAGAAGATAAAGAACGCCGGCGAACAGAAACTTGAACATTCCGCCTAATATAACAAACTCTGTTGTTCCCACCACAGGATGATTTGTCTCAATCTGATGTACCTTTGACACAACGCTTACAAAGCCGTTGAGAAAAAACACCGCCGTACACATTAGAACTACACTCGGTTTAATCTCACCTTTGGAAAAATTCGCCAATACAACTCCTGAAAATATGAGCACAAGGCCTGTTACTCTGAGCCAGGAGACGTTTTCATTGAGGAAAAGAATACCCCAGATATATGGTACAGCCATTCCGCCTGTCATGAGAAAAAGGGTATAGAGTGACATTGAATCCTGCTTCATGAGCCGAAAACCTAAAAGCGTATAGCAAAGCACAAGACAATTACCCAAAGCAGCAACCAAAAAAGAAAACAGCGTAATATTCAAATTGAAGCCGTTTATGGCAAAGAATACCACCGCAGTAAAAAGTCCCAGCAAAGAATTGAAGCCGAAACCTGAACGAAAGGACACACCCTTTGATTTCTGATAAAATTTCTGTATGCAGAAATCGAGAGCTAAAAGTAGTGTTGCTGCGAAAAGCATTGCGTATTCCATTTGAAACCACCATCCTTAATAATACAGAGATTATAGCACAATATATCCGTTTTTTGTTGGTTTGTCAATGATATGTTACACCGAGGCGCAAGAAATTAAAGAGAGTGATTTTAGGAGAATTCCAGTTAAGAGGCCGCATAG
>JAAZBA010000342.1 GCA_012514045.1 Clostridiales bacterium
AATATCATCATCGACGACGGGGGAGACCTTGTGGAGCTGCTCCACGGGGAGCTTCGCGGCCTCTCAAAGGACGTTATCGCCGGGAGCGAAGAAACAACGACAGGCGTTATGAGGCTTCGCAGGAGAGCGGAGGAAAACCGTCTCCTTTTCCCCATGGTAGCCGTAAACGACGCGAAATGCAAATATCTGTTTGATAACCGCTACGGCACGGGACAGTCGGTGTTCACAGCCCTCATGCAGGTCACAAACCGCCTTGTGGCGGGAAAGACCGTTGTCGTGGCGGGCTATGGCTGGTGCGGCAAAGGCATCGCCATGAGAGCCGCCGCCATGGGAGCCAAGGTTATCGTAACGGAAATCCTCCCTTATCGCGCCCTTGAGGCCGCAATGGACGGCTACAGAGTCATGAAAATGGAGGAAGCCGCCCCTCTGGGCGACATATTCATCACCGCCACAGGCTGCAAGGACGTGATCAGGCGGGAGCATCTGCTTGAAATGAAGGACGAGGCGCTTTTAGCCAACGCCGGTCATTTCGATGTGGAGATCTCAAAGCCCGACCTTGACAGCATAAGCGCGCGCAAATACCTGCGCCGCGACTCAATCGAGGGCTATGAGCTCCCCGACGGTAGGAAACTCAACCTTATCGCCGAAGGCAGACTTGTGAACATTGCGGCTGGCAACGGCCATCCGGCGGAAATAATGGATATGTCTTTCGCCCTGCAGGCGCTTACCGCGGCCTATATTGCGGGAAATCCCCTCGCCCCGGGAGTACACGACGTTCCCGACACTCTTGACGAAAAAGTGGCGATACTTAAGCTCAAAGCGATGGAGCTTAGTCTCGATACCCTCTCTCCCGAGCAGAAAACATACCTCGGGATATAACAGGATTAAAGGAGCAAATACATCATGATAGTAACCGTAACCCTCAACCCCGCCCTTGACAGAACGGTATATGTGCCGGATTTCCGCGCCGGAGAGGTCAACAGAGCATTATCCAGCCAGATCGACGCCGGAGGCAAGGGTATAAACGTATCAAAGGCTCTAAAGGAGCTGGGAGGCGAAAGCGTAGCCTGCGGACTTATCGGCGGCCAGTACGGCAGAACGATAAAGCAATACCTCAAATCCGTAGGTATCATTTACGACTTCGTGGATGTTGTAGGCGAGACGAGAGTCAATATAAAGATCGTTGACAAACACGGCGTCCATACCGACATCAACGAACCAGGGTTCGAGGTCACCGAATCAGATCTCGAGCGTCTGAAGGAGAATATTTCCCACTATGCCAAATCCGGCAATATCATCGTCATATCCGGCTCTCTGCCCCCCAACTTTTCGGTGGAAAGCTACGGGGAACTTTGTAAAATCGCCGCCGGAGCGTCCCATTTTATCGTTGACGCCGCCGGAGAAGCGCTCAGAGAGAGCCTTAAATACTGCCCCGACTATATAAAGCCAAACGTGGCGGAGCTTGAGAAAACATTGGGCAGAAAAATCACCACCGATAAGGAAATAGTAGAGGGCGCGAGAGACCTTATGGCCATGGGCGCGAAAAACGTCGCGGTCTCAAACGGCGCCAAAGGCTGCATCTTCGTCAATCCTGAAAGAGCGCTCCGAGTCAAGGCTCCCGAGGTACAGGTAAAAGGTCCCGTAGGCGCGGGCGATGTTATGGTGGCGGGTATCGCCCATTCCATCGAGTGCGACAACGATTTCGAAAGCCTTGCCAGGTTCGCCGTGGCGGCAGGCACCGCCAGCGTTACAATAGAGGGCACAAAGATGGCTTCCCGCCGCACCGTTCTCTCCATCTTCTCCCAGACAACAGCGGAGTATATATAACTTCAAAAGACATATAATTTATAAATACTTTCCCGGAGGCAATTATAAACCTCCGGGATTTTTATATGTACCCGTAGGTATTCAAATTTTCTTTTGGACAAACAAATAATAAATTATATCAGAGGTAGCCTTCACAAACGTTCATATTATTCTCCATTCTGCCGCTAAAGCGTCAGCACAAATAGAGATGAAAGCTGACGGATGGCGACGAAATTTAATATTATTATTGTATACTGTTTACAAGGAAAGACAAACTACAACGCACGTAGAGGTGAGTCGTAGAGGTACTTCTTGCTGAAAACAGTATTTTAATCAGTGTTAGGATCATCTTGTC
>JAAZBA010000228.1 GCA_012514045.1 Clostridiales bacterium
AAAGACAACGAACAGGGCATGGAACAGGGCAACAATGACAAAGCGTCAGCCCGGTTCCGCTATCAAACCACTTACAGTTTACGCCCCGGCTATTGAATACGGCTTTATCACTCCCGCTACGGTGTTTGATGATTCTCCTCTGTTTGAGGATACACGATGGCCGAAAAACCAATCCAGCGGTTTTTCAGGCAGGATGACAGTAAAAAAAGCTGTACAGGTTTCTGCAAATACCATCTCTGCCAAGGTTCTTGATCTTGTTACACCGGAGCGTTCTTTCTCTTTCGCCACTGTTAATCTCGGACTCGACCTTGTACGCTCGGAGACAATAGGAGAGCAAGTGTTTACCGATATCGACTACGCTCCTTTGGCGCTCGGAGGACTTACAAGAGGCTTGTCTGTTCTAGAAATGACCGCAGCCTATGCCTCTTTTGCCAACAGAGGCGTTTACACCGAACCATCCACTTTCTCCCTTGTTCTAGACTCGGACGGAAATGTTCTGCTTGAAAATTCTCCCGAGACTCATGTGGCTATGAAGGAGAAAACAGCAATGTATATTAATAATCTTCTTCGCAACGCCGTTGAGTCCGGTACAGGACGTGCCGCAAGAATCGACTATATGGCTGTCGCTGGAAAGACAGGCACAACAAACGATGACAAGGATCGTTGGTTCGTAGGCTATACTCCATATTACTGCGCTGCCGTTTGGCTTGGTTACGATGAACCAAAGGAGATTAAGCTTGAAAAAACCTATAACCCGTCTCTCTACGTGTGGAAATCCGTAATGGACAAGCTCCATGAAGGTCTTGAGTCCCGTTCCTTCTTTACACTGGAAACCGTACAGGCTCAGTACTGTATTGACAGCGGACTTGCGCCCTCCCAGTACTGTTCCCTTGACCCGAGAGGAAATAGAGTCACAACCGGCACCTTCCTAAAGGAGGATGTGCCTACTCAAACCTGTAACTGTCATGTGCCTGTACAGATAGATTCCACAACAAACATGCGCGCAACACCATATTGTCCCGAAGAAGAGGTTGTAACGATTTCTCTTATAAGCGTCTATCGTACCGGTGAAATTGCTATGTCCGATGATGCTTACCTTTACAAGGAGGCTGTATACGCCGCCGATGGCTCAAATCCGGCTACAGATGCTTCAGGTGAACTTCGCGATTATAATACCTATTGTACTTATCATACATCCTACGAGGATCTGGAGCCGGAGGAGTGGATACCATCGGAGTTTGAGATTCCGGACACCACACCTGAAAGTGATTCTCCTGATGGAAATGAAGAGAACGATATTCCTGACCCAGACTCATCGGAAGGCACGACCGATACTCCGCTGGAAAGCGAAACCGATACTCCGCCTGACAACGAGCCCGATTCAACTCCGGACAACACTAATGAAGGCGGAAGCAGCGGGACTATTGATATATCGGAGGATTAGCATTAAATATAATATCCGATTAAAGATTACCATATAATAATGGTTCCCGTAATGATACATATATTAAGGGGGAGTCCGCATTGAACAAAGAGAACAGATCGAGAATAATCCGGGTTGTAGTGGGAATTGCAATTATACTGGCTGCTCTCGGTACCTCAATTGCTATGAGACTTCCTGACAGGCTCGCAAATAAAGATGATACACCTATAAAGCTTGAGGAAACGGTGACAAAAGAAGCAGAACCCGTTCAGACTAAAACAGAAGAACCTGTCATGTCCTTAAGCACAGAGAAAAAAAACAAAGAAAAACAGGAAATCAAACAGGAAGAGAATAATACTGAACCCGAGGCAAAACCCGAGTTCGTCCTCCCAATTGAAGGGAAAGTCAGCATAGAAACGTACAATGATCTCCCTCCCCTGCCGGAGATTGAAATCAACCTTTGCGCTATCGGTGATATAATGGCTCATGATGGTACAATCGCTTCTGCAAGAAGGGGCAATACCTATGACTTTACCGCTATGCTGCAGGAGGTTTCTCCCTACATGGCAGACGCCGACTACATTGTCGGTAATCTTGAGACAACCTTCGCCGGAGCCTCCAAAGGATATACCGGATATCCTCTCTTCAACACTCCCGAACAGATGGCTAACGGACTTCGCAACGTGCTGGGTATGGATCTTCTTTCCACAGCAAATAATCATAGTCTCGACAAGGGCTACGATGGTCTTGTTTCAACGCTTAAATTCCTTGAAGAATATGGGATTGATCATGTCGGCACCTACAGAAGCAAAGATGAACAGAATACCCCTTTTATCACCGAGATTAACGGAGTAAAAGTCGCGTTTCTTTCCTATACTTATGCTTCAAATCAACCAATTCCTTCCAAACGTGGTTATTGTATCAATATAATCGATAAGTCAAGAATAAAAGACGAGGCTGCGAGAGCTAAAGAAGCAGGAGCAGAGTATATAATTGTTCTTTTGCACTGGGGTGTTGAGTATCAGCGCTATGCTTCAAAGAGCCAGAGATATCTTTCAGAGTGGATTTTTGAGAACACTTACACAGATCTGATAATCGGCAACCACGCCCATGTGGTTGCACCCATTG
>JAAZBA010000151.1 GCA_012514045.1 Clostridiales bacterium
TATGAGCATAGGCAGGACATACAAGGAGGCTTTCCAGAAGGCTATCCGCAGCCTTGAGACAGGACGTTACGGTCTCGGCTACGCCGCCCATTTCAATGAGATAGGTCTCTACGAGCTTCTTCACCTCTTAAGTGAAGCCACAAGCCAGAGGCAGTTCATTATGTATGAAGCTCTCAGAAAGGGCGCTACCGTTGAGCAGCTCAATGCTATAACAAAGATAAAGACCTACTTCATCGAGCAGATGAAGGAGCTCGTGGAGATGGAGGAACAGATCGCCTCCGAGGGAAAGAATATCACAGACGAGACATTGACAAATGCGAAGAAAGACGGCTTCTCCGACCGCTACCTTTCGAAGCTCACCGGCTATACGGAGGATGAAATCAGAACGAAGCGCCGCGCCTTAGGTGTCGTGGAAGGCTTTGAAGGCATACACGTAAGCGGTACTGAGAACAGCGCTTACTATTATTCCACATACAACGCTCCCGACAGCATAAAGGTCAGCAAAAACTGCAATAAGGTCATGATTTTGGGTGGAGGTCCAAACAGGATCGGCCAAGGCATCGAATTTGACTACTGCTGCGTCCATGCCTCCTTTGCCCTGAAAGATCTTGGCTTTGAGACAATTATCGTAAACTGTAACCCGGAGACGGTATCAACAGACTATGACACCTCCGACAAGCTCTACTTTGAGCCTCTTACGCTTGAAGATGTACTGAGCATATACGAAAAGGAAAAGCCACTGGGAGTCATCACTCAGTTCGGCGGGCAGACACCCCTCAACCTTGCCTCCGCCCTTGAGGCTCACGGCGTGAATATCCTCGGCACAAGCCCCGCCACCATAGATATGGCGGAGGACAGAGACCTGTTCAGAGCCATGATGGAGCGCCTTGATATACCCATGCCCCAGTCCGGAATGGCTCACACCGTGGAGAATGCTCTGGAAATCGCCCAGGAGATAGGCTACCCCCTCATGGTGCGCCCCTCATATGTGCTCGGCGGCAGAGGCATGGAAGTTGTGTACGACAACGTGCAGATGACAAAATACATGCTTGACGCCATCGATGTATCCCCGGAGCGTCCTATCCTTATCGATCGATTCCTCCAAAGCGCCATGGAGACTGAGGCTGACGCTATAAGTGACGGAGAAAATGTGTTTGTGCCCTCTGTCATGGAGCATATCGAGCTTGCTGGTGTCCACTCAGGCGACTCCGCCTGTGTACTGCCCCCGTTTCATATGGAGGAAAGACATAAAAAGATCATCGAAGAGTACACTGCCCGCATCGCCCGTGAGATGGGTGTCCGCGGACTTATGAATGTGCAGTACGCCATAGCAGATGACAAGGTGTATGTGCTTGAAGCAAACCCCAGAGCCTCCCGCACAGTCCCACTTGTGTCCAAGGTCTGCAACATCAACATGGTAAGGCTGGCTACGGAAATAATGATTATCCCGTATACCGGCGGAAAATCTCCCATCGAAGGGCTTGAGCATAAGCATATTCCCCACTACGGAGTGAAGGAAGCTGTGTTCCCCTTCAACATGTTCCCCGAGGTTGACCCGGTGTTAGGACCGGAGATGCGTTCAACGGGTGAGGTGCTCGGCATGAGCTCATCATTCGGAGAAGCGTTCTTCAAGGCTGAGGAGGCTACACAGACGTCTATCCCCACCTCCGGCACGGTGCTTATTAGCGTAAACGACAACGATAAGGAATTGATCGTACCCATCGCCAGAAGCTTCAAGGAGCTGGGCTTCAATATTGTAGCCACCGGCGGCACCCATGCCGCCCTCACGGAGGCGGGGATCGAGGCGGAAAAAATCTTTAAGCTGGGCGAAGGCATTCCCTCGGCTCTCGACAAGATAGCCTCAGGAGAGGTAACGATTCTCATCAATACTCCTTTGGGAAAACGCAGCGTTGACGACGACTCCTATATCCGTAAAGCGGCAATAAAGAGCAGAATATACTACATCACTACAATAGCCGCAGCCAGCGCTACGGCAGAGGGAATATCCGATGCGGTAAAGCTCAAACCCTCGGTAAAATCCCTTCAGGAATACCACAGCGAGATAAAGTAGATTTACCGAAACAGGCAGGATAAAGTTCCTGCCTGTTTTTGTCTGCGCAGAAGAGAGAGAACAATCCACATTTATATGTTTGAAAACAAATCAATTTACAAGTCCTATGTTGCCTGCCGGCAACATCTCAAATAGTCGCGGTATTCCGACGCACACATTGACACATATACCTTCCGGTGCTATAATATCTCATAATACTCTTCTGAGGGAGACAATAATGACTGAATATATAATAAAACTCATAAAAAAACGTGGAAAGAGAGATGTTCGATCCTCGGTGGGCATCATTTCCGGGGCGGTGGGCATAGTCAGCAACTTAGCGCTGTTCGCCGCAAAGCTCATACTCGGAACAATTTCCGGCTCTGTTTCAATAACCGCGGACGCCATGAACAATCTCTCCGACGCATCCGCTTCTATTTTGACTCTTTTAGGTTTTCGTCTGGCGTCAAAGCCCGCGGACGATGAACATCCTTTCGGTCATGCCAGATATGAGTACCTAAGCGGTCTCGCTGTATCGGTGATTATCATGATAATCGGATTTGAGCTGGGAAAAAGCGGACTTGAGAAGATACTGTCCCCTGAGCCGGTAGACCTGTCCGCATTGGGCATAGTGATACTTCTTTTGTCCATTGCCGTAAAGCTGGGACTCTTTCTGTTTAACCGAAGCTTAGGCAAAAAAATAGAATCCGGCGCCCTTCTCGCTACGGCGGCAGACAGCCGCAACGACTGTATCGCTACCGGAGCGGTGCTTATAGCATCCCTTGCGGAGAAGCTGACGAATATCCCCCTTGACGGTTGGTTTGGCATGGCGGTATCGGTGTTTATTCTCATAAGCGGTTGGAAAATGGCGAGAGAGACAATATCTCCCCTTTTAGGTGAGGCGGCGGACGATGAACTGAGAAGAGAAATCGTGGACTATATCGTAGCTCAGCCCATGGTGCTGGGATACCATGACCTTATGGTGCACGACTACGGACCGGGAAGAAGATATGCGAGTGTTCATGTAGAGATGGACCGAAACGCTGATCCCATGGAGTCCCACGAGCGAATAGACGACATGGAGCGGGAGTGCCTGAGAACCCACGGCATACATCTTGTTATACACTACGACCCCATAGTTGTCGATGACCCGGAACTGAACCGGCTGAGAGATCGCTGCGAAGAGATTATTAAAAACTACGATTCAAGGCTCAGCCTCCATGACTTCCGCATGGTGCAGGGGAGAAAGCACATGAATATTGTGTTTGATATCCCTCTTCCCTCGGACATGAGGGGAAAGGAAAAGGAGATACGCTCCCTTGTGGAGGATACCCTAAACAGTGAGGGCGACAAAATATATCACGCTCTGATTACCTTCGACTCGGAGATGTTCAACAGATAAAAGAATTCAATAATAAGGCGTTTTGCCCGAGAACGGAAGCCGAACATATGAACTAAGAAAGCACTTATGGCTAAACAAATGACAAATACACGCGCGCTGTCCGCAAGGGTCTGTTTATAACCCGGAGGACAGCTTTTTTGCTATTTCCGAAGCGGCATATTTCCCTTGCTGCACTGTTGAAATCCTTCCCCTTACATGGTATAATATAAAACGAAGAGGGGAGCGAGGATTGTGAGACAAATTATACTTGGCAGGACAAAGCTTTCGGTGGGAGCCTCTTCCTTCGGAGCGCTGCCGATACAGAGACTTTCAAAGGAGGAAGCGTCATATCTCCTGAGACTTGCCTACGAAAAGGGCATGAACTACTTTGATACGGCATATTCCTATACCGACAGCGAGGAGAAAATCGGCCTTGCTCTGTCAGACGTAAGGGATAAAATCGTCATTTCCACAAAGAGCGGAGCCTCGGACAGAGAGACGCTTGTAAAACACGCGGAAGAGAGCTTGAGAAGGCTTAAAACCGACTATATCGACATTCTGCAGCTCCACAATCCTAAGACGGTGCCCCTTGAGGGCGACGAACTGTATGAGGGACTTTTGGACCTCAAAAAGCGGGGGATCATCAGATTCATAGGCTACACGAACCACTCATCGCAGCGCGCGGAGCAGGCGGTACGCTCCGGCCTCTACGACACTATTCAATATCCTTTCTCCTATCTGTCAAGCGATAGGGAGATTAAGCTCTATGAGCTTGCGAGAAACAGCGATGTGGGATTTATCGCTATGAAAGCGCTGTCGGGAGGTCTTATTTCAAACGCGACCGGCGCGAAAGCGTTTTTTAACACTCTTCCCTTTGCCGTTCCCATATGGGGGATCCAGAGGGAGCGGGAACTTATGGAATTTATCTGTCTTGAGGAGGACCCTCCCCGGTACGATGATGACATGAAAACGCTCATCGAGAGGGAAAAGAAAGAACTCTCCGGCTCTTTCTGCCGGGCGTGCGGCTATTGTATGCCCTGCCCCGTGGGGATAGATATTACATTATCGGCGAGGATGAAGCTTCTGCTCTCCCGTATGCCATACGAGCAATTCATGAACGAGCACACGATGGAGCGGATGCTTAGGGTAAATGACTGCAAAAACTGCCGTAAATGTGTTGAGAGATGTCCCTATGGACTTGACACACCGTCCCATCTGAAGGAAAACCTGGCCTACTATTTGGACTTCGCCGAGAAGTACAAAAGTAATGAGAAAAACTAAAAATATGCTTGTAAATCAGACGATTTTTCGGTAAAATATATGTATAATGATATTGAGATTGGGGGATATGAGATGAACAGCGAAACGAGAGACAGCATAGCCGGTTACCTTTCAAGAGTGATGAACTCCGACCCAGCCAAGGTTCCGAAAAACAAGGTGCAGGTGCGCATCGCCGGCGAGACATTCACCATCATAGCGCCCGAGAGTGAAGAGTATATCCGCCGGGTGGCGGCTATGGTAGATGAGAAAATAACCTCTGTTATATCCTCCTCCCGCATGCCAATAATCGATGCCGCGGTGCTTGCCGCCTGCAATCTGGCGGATGAGCAGCTGAAGGCTGTGGAGACTGCGGAGAATCTGAGGCAGCAGATAAAGGCGTATATCGACGACATGGCAAGGCTCCGCACGGAGCTGAACGATGCCCGCCGGGAGATAGCGAGGCTTACGAAATAATGAGCTGTGAGCTGCTTGCTCCCGCCGGCAGTCCGGAATCGATGAGAGCCGCGGTTGCCAACGGTGCCGATGCGATATACTTCGGCTCGGGGCTGTTCAACGCCCGCAGAGGAGCCAAAAACTTCACACAGGACGACTTGTCGGACGCCGTGCGCTTTTGCAGGCTGCGCGGCGTTAAGACTTATGTCACTTTCAACATCCTCATGTCCGATCGTGAGCTTGTCGATGGAGCTCGTGAGGTGGAGAAATTTACAAAAGCCGGAGTGGATGCTCTGATAGTACAGGACCTGGGAGCGGCAAGAATGATTCGCGAAGTGTCTCCCTCTATGCCCATTCATGCCTCCACTCAGCTGTCGGTACACAGCCTCGACGGAGTCAGGGCAGCGGCTTCCCTTGGCATTGAAAGAGTTATACTGGCTCGTGAGCTTCCGAAGAGCGACATAGAGTATATATGCAAAAATTCCCCCATAGGGATCGAGATTTTCCTCCACGGAGCGCTGTGTATGTGCTATTCCGGGCAGTGTTATATGTCCGGCATAATAGGTCAAAGAAGCGGCAACAGAGGATTGTGCGCCCAGCCCTGCAGGCTTGATTACAACGGAGAGTATCCACTGAGCCTGAAGGATTTAAGCCTTGCGGCGCACCTGACAGAGCTTCAGGAGATAGGCGTAAGTTCCCTTAAAATCGAGGGGAGAATGAAGAGACCGGAGTACGTGGCAATCGTAACCGGCGTCTATTCTGCCGCGTTAAGAGAAGGCAGGAACCCCACATCGGCGGAGGTGGGAATGATGAAAAAAGTTTTTTCTCGTTCCGGCTTTACCGACGGATATTATACGGAAAATAAGGGTAAAAATATGTTCGGGGTGCGTAGCCCTGACAGCGCGGATCTGGACAAGCTCATGGCAAAAGCCAGGGAGAGCTACAGAACCGAACCGGATCTTATCCCTCTGGACATGGAACTCACCGCCGTAGCCGACAGCCGCATGAGGCTTAAGTTTACCGACGACAAGGGAAACACCTACACCGCCGGTACCAACGCTCCGAAGAGAGGCAATACCCGCTTTACCACCGAGGAGGAGCTGAGGGTAAGTCTGTCAAAGCTGGGGGGAACGCCTTTTGCCGTCAGAGAGCAGAAAATTGAGCTGGGCGAAGGACTTATGATCCCGAAATCCGTTATAAATTCTCTGCGCCGCAGCTGTGTTGAAGGCATAAGCCGTATACGCACAGAGACTCCAAAGCGGGAGATAAGAGAGTACAACCCGGGACCTAGGCAACCGGAAAATCGGGGAAGCCCTGTCATATATGTGGAACTGAGCAGCCTTTCCCAACTGTCGGAGCAGCTTTTGAAGCTGAAGCCGGGAATGTTGTACATTCCCCTTGAGGAGGCATACTCCTCTCAGGACAGGATAAAAGATATTCTCTCAAGGGGTATCTCATTATCCTATGTGCTGCCGAGAATAATCGCGCGGCGGGACGAAGGTCAGGTCATAAAAATGCTGAACGCTCTGTCGATGTTATACTGCGACACGGTGCTCTGCGGAAATATAGGCCATATTATGCTTGCCCATAAGGCAGAATATAGAGTAAGAGGGGATTTCGGACTGAACGCATATAACTCCCAAAGCCTCAAGGTGCTCAGGAGCTTCGGCTGTGAGTCCGCCACGCTGTCCTTTGAGCTGTCCAAGGCTCAGATCAGGGATATATCCAAGGGCATGGAGACGGAGCTTATCGCCTACGGAAGGCTTCCGCTGATGATATTTGAAAACTGCGTTGTCTCTATAGCCTCCGGAGGATGCGGAAGAGACTGCGAAAGACAGTTTACACTCACCGACAGGACAGGCGCTAAATTCCCGGTGGTCAGAGCCTTCGGATGCCGCAATGAGCTTCTGAATTCAAAAAAACTCTACCTTGCGGACACCCCTGACATATATCGGAATATAGGTATTAGCGCGATAAGACTTAAATTTACAACGGAGAACGCTTCGGAGTGCGTAAGCGTTGTGGAAGCGTATTCGGGACGCGGCGGCGTCACCCCCAATGACTTAACCAGAGGGCTTTACAAGAGAGGTGTGCAGTAGATATATGATTGTAAAAATCACTACAACCCATGAGAGAGCGGTTATACCACGCTATGCTACATCAGGCTCGGCGGCGTCGGATCTGCACATTATACTCGATGAAGCGGTTACCTTACAGCCCGGTGAGATATATGTCGCAAAGACGGGACTGGCGCTAGAGCTGCCGGAAGGATATGTGGCGATTATATGCGCCAGAAGCGGACTTTCCACAAAGCACGGCATATGCCTGGCCAACGGAGTGGGAGTTATCGACTCCGACTACAGGGGAGAGATCCACGCCTGCCTTTACAACCGCTCAAGGCTTGCCTTTGAGCTGACGGACGGAATGCGGGCAGCGCAGATGATGATAATGCCTGTGACAAGGGCGGAATTTCAGAAAGTCGAGAGCATAAACGAAACCGACCGGGGTACGGGAGGCTTCGGTTCCACAGGATTATAAGGCGGTGAGGCTAAATGAAGACGAAAAACACTTTTATATTCATTCTGGTTATTCTCACGGGAGCGGTAGTAGGCGGACTTATAGCGGAGCTTTGCAGAAACGTGTCCTTCCTGTCATGGCTTGCTTACGGAAGTTCCTTCGGCGTATCAATAGACAATCCGCTTGTGTTGGATCTGTCTGTGGTGAAGCTCAAATTCGGCATTATATTCGATATAAACATAGCCACAATCTTGGGAATCGTAATCGCGCTTCTTATATACAAGAAGCTGGCGTAACGGGGGAACAACGCTATGTCAAACATAATTCTTGCGTCCAAATCTCCCCGAAGACGGGAACTTATCGAGAAAATCGGCATCATTAACTACAAAATAGTCGAACCGGACGTGGACGAAAGCACCCTCGAAGGAGCGAATCCATGGCAGACGGCGTGTTATCTGGCGTTCAAAAAGGCAAGAGACGTAGCTGCCAGGTTCCCCGGAGACAATATAATCATCGCCGCCGACACCATTGTGTCAATTGACGGCAATACCCTCGGCAAACCTTCTGACGAGACCGAGGCTTTTGCCATGCTGAATCTCATGTCGGGCATCTGGCATGAGGTGGTGACAGGCATCGTCGTAAGGAGGGAAACACAGGAGCTGGTGGAGTATGAAAGCACCGCCGTGAAGTTCCGGGAGCTGACGATCCGGGAAATAGAAGGCTATATCGCCACAGGCTCTCCCATGGATAAGGCGGGAGGCTACGGAGTTCAGGACATGGCGGCGCTGTTCGTGGAGAGAATCGAGGGAGACTACTATAACGTGATGGGTCTGCCCCTCCACAGGCTCGGCCTCATGCTGAGAGAAGTGGGAATTGAGCTGTTTTAGCCGAAGCGGTAAAGAATAAGGCGTCCAATGCGGTGGAACCGGAAGAAGAATATGAGAAGAATACTGCAATCTTATAAAGGAGAAAATACCGTTGCGCTTTTTTAAAAGCAAATTTTTCATATTGTTTCTTGTTCTCCTTGTCATTGTGGCTGGCATGGGGATTTATTCCCGTGTGTCCGCGGGCTCCGCGTCACCGCTTCATGATATAGTTAATACAATTCTTACCCCCTTCCGTTCTCTTTTTACTAATGCGGCAGACACGGCGGAGTCACTTCGGGACTACGTATCGGGTTATGACGAGCTGAAGGCTGAAAACGAAGACCTCAAAGCGAAACTCAGGGAGGCAGAGGCAAAAATTCATCAGGCGGAGCAGGTACTGGAGGAAAACAGACGGCTCCGGGAGCAGTATAATATGCAGGAAAGAAACATCTCCTACGACCTTGTGTCAGCGGAGGTGATAGGGGTGGAGTCCGGAAGCTGGGGCGCCACCTATACTCTTGACAGGGGAAGCCGATCCGGCATAAACGTTGGTGACTGCGTCATTACCTCCGATGGAGTGGTGGGCTTTGTCACAGCTGTAGGCACTGTATGGTGCGAAATGGAAACCATTATTTCCGCCGATACAAAGGCAGGAGCCATGGTGTCGGAAACAAGGGATATAGGGGTAGCGGAGGGTGACTTTTCCCTTATGCGGGAGGGAGTCCTGAAGCTGTCATATCTCCCGAAGGATAATGAGATCGCCATAGGCAACAGGGTGGAAACCTCTGGCCTGGGAGGAGTGTACCCCAAAGGTCTGATCCTGGGCAAGGTGGTCTCTTTGGGTATCGAGGACCATGGCATATCAGCCTACGCCATAATTGAACCTGCGGTGAATCTAAATAAGCTGGGCCTTGTGTACGTAATACGTGATTTCGAGAGCGTGGAATAGAATGGACAGATCCGTTATAAAGTGGTTCCTGTACTATATTGCACTGATAATTCTGTTTTCTTTCCAAACATCGGCGGGAATGAGAATAGAGTTTTTCGGCGCCCATATGGATATGCTGCCCTTCCTCGTGGCGGCGGTGGCGGTGAATGAGAGCCCAAGAGGAGCCTCCCTTTTCGCATTCATAGCGGGTATGCTGTGCGACATAAATATGACAAGGGAGATAACATTCTACTGCGGAGTGTATTTCATTCTGGCTCTTGTGATATCTGTTGTAAACGACATGTACCTGAGAAAATCGTACCTTTCCTCCCTTATGTGGGGAACGGGCGTATTTATTGTCAAGAGTCTGTGCCGATCAATCGTGCTGTCCGTAAGCGTAAAGGGCGCAACTTTTGTCGAAGTACTGTCATATGAGGGAGCGTCGTTTGTGATTTTCCTGATTGCATCGGTGGTTGTGTACCTTTTTGTATACCTGATAGGCAGGATAACCCCGGTGGAAACGATAACGCTTATGAGAGTAGGAAAGAATCAAAAAGGGAGGATAATACCCTCAAGGCCGAAGAGATACAGGACCCTCAAGATGGGAGACGTATCCCGCCGGGAGGAACATTTCTGGAACAACCTGTTTAAATAGTTATGAAAACAAGCACATATTATATAAGAATAATTATTCTCACCCTTGTGTCTCTTCTGTGCATTCTCCTTCTGTCCATTGTTGTGCTCAATGTGCAGACGGAGCAGGCGAAAACGGAGGAGACTGTAAGCGAGCGCGTCTTTACACGTACATTTACTGAAAACGGCGCCAGAGGCGAGATATTTGACCGCAACGGAGTGCCCCTTGTTGTAAACGAGATGGCATTCGCTATAGAATTCGACTATTACA
>JAAZBA010000379.1 GCA_012514045.1 Clostridiales bacterium
CGTTTTGAACGGAAAAATGGCATCGGGAGTTCTTATCTTTGAGGCAGGGATTTATGTAGTTGCGTTTATCTACATGAAACTTGCCGGATTGAAGCCCCCGAAAAGTTCTGTATGGTTATCGCTTGCTGTAATAGCAATGAATCTGCCGTTTATTCTATATAGTCCAACAGGTGCGAGAGTAATATATTTTATGTTTCTGTTTTTTCTAAACTCGTTTCACATCTATACATTGCTCGGGCTTAGAAGCGAAAGCATGGTTTGTGATGTAATCAACACAGCCGCACCTTGGCCTTTAGTAAATATGGGGAAATATTTTATCGCTTTGTCTGAGAGTTTTAAAAGAAAAAAAGGCAAAACCATCGGTGCAGGTATATGCGGCTTGATTTTATCGCTTGTTGCGGTTTCTGTAATCGGCGGACTTCTAATCGAAGCGGATCAGGCTTTTGCGGAAATCACTATGATATTGAAAGGTACTAGCCTTGATGAAATAAAAATTCACATACTGTACTTTATCTTTGGCGTTCCCTTTTCGATAATCGCGTATGGTATGCTTATGAGCGGCAGACTTGGACACGGTACAAAACCTGTAAAATACAAGGAAAAGGAGCAAACAAAAATCCTTCCGTTTGCCTTCGCCTATACGTTCTTTATCCCGGTATTTATTCTCTATCTCATTTATATTTTATCCCAAGGAGCGTATCTGTTTTCTGTGTTTTCGTCTCTGCTGCCCTATGGATTCTCATATTCCGGCTATGCAAGAAGGGGATTCTTTGAACTGTGTGCAATAGTAACGATTAACGCATCGATGCTTGTGTTGCTCAACACTTTTGTAAAAGAAGATAAAGGAACGTCATTTCGTAAATTTACAAACGTCTTTTTATGTCTTATTTCCGAGCTGCTAATCGCAACTGCGATAGCTAAAATGGTGATGTACGTTGACTTCTACGGCCTTAGCGTAAAAAGATTCTACACTACGCTTTTCATGGCTACGCTTGCGGTTGTATTCTTCATAATTCTGCTCAGTGGTTTTGTCAAGAAAATTAATCTTGTAAAAATCCTTGCTCTGTTTCTCACGACAGTTATAATTCTGTCCTCCTATGTAGATGTTGACAAGCTTACTGCCTGGTATAACCTGAAAGCATACACAGAGGAAAGAATAGAGGAATTTGACATGGATATGTTTATGAACATGTCCGACTCGGCGACACCTTACATTATTGATTATTTTAAAAGCAAGGGGAGTGCCACAAATGAGGACTATTTAAATATTGAAAACCGGTATCATAGAGCCAAGAACAATGTGAAATCATTAACAGGCTTTAATTTCTCATCTCTTGAAGCCTTGAAAGCAACCGAGGCCTATTGTTTGGAGTAGCTCCGTCAATAACTTCAAGAAGAATCTTTTCAAGGACTTTGCCAATATCAGCTCCTAAATAACCTGCAGCTTTTGCATCATTTCCGTCAATTTTTAGTATGCTGCGGTTATAACATTCACCGGAAATGATAATTCTTTTTATCTCTTCCTCAGCATGGTCAATTAGCTCTGTTCTATGGATATAAGCAGGTTCTTGAGCCATTATGTCAGCTCGGCGAAGTTTCATTAGCTTTATAGCAAGCTCGCTTCCAGTTTCCTTGAGCAGCAGCTTCAATCTACTGGGATATGGCTCTATATTATATTCGTGTAGCTTGACAAGCTTATACACCTCGGATATAAG
>JAAZBA010000322.1 GCA_012514045.1 Clostridiales bacterium
AGTTTCGGCAAGGCTCTTCTTTCACATGCCGTACTGTACAATTAAAGAGTCAACAGACGTCGCCTCCCTCCAGGTATACTGAGGCTTCACTGCTCTCAGAGATGGAAAACCCATCGAAGTATATAGCTGACAAAGAAATGAAATCATACATCGGAGGAGGATTGGGCACTCCAGCCACAAGAGCGGATATAATCGAAAAGCTATACTCCTCGTTTTACGTCGAAAAGAATGGTTCAAGCCTTGTGCCTACTTCAAAGGGAATGCAGCTGATTGACATTGTCCCGGATGATTTACGCGAGCCTCTTCTGACAGCCACATGGGAGCAGCAGCTGGAAGCTATAAGCAAAGGTAAGGTGCAGCGAGAAAAGTTCATAGCGGATATAAAGTCATACACAAAAGACCTTATAAGAAGCGTTGACAACGATTCAAAGGAGTATAAGCACGATAATCTCACTCGTACACCTTGTCCTTTGTGCGGAAAGATGATGCTGGAGGTTAAGGGTAAGCGGGGCACGCAGCTAATTTGCCAAGACAGAGAATGCCGAGGCAGAATAAACGTAAGTATGGAATCAAATGTAAGGTGCCCGAATTGTCATAAGAAACTGGAAATCTTTGGCGAGGATGAGAAGCGTACATATGTATGCCGCTGTGGATTCCGTGAGAATTTGGCAAAATTTCACGAAGGCAAGAAAACGAGCGGAGCTTCAAAAAGCGCTGTCAGAGATTATTTGAAACTTCAGGAGGAGCAGCAGAGCATGGAGGAAAGTCCCTTCGCTATTGCTCTTCGAGCCGCTCAAAAAAAGAAAAAGGATAAACAGTGATGAAAACACATAAAGAGCTTATATATGATATTAACAGCTTACCCCTAGAAGGACTGCTTTCCTTCTGGTGGCTTGGTCAGCTAGGCTATGTCTTGAAGCTTGGTGGCAAGATTATTTATATTGACGCTTATCTTGTGAACTCCCCTGGGCGTGCAGTTCCCACTCTGCTCCATGACTTCGAAGTTACAAACGCCGATATTGTTATCGGTACACATGACCATAGTGATCACATCGACAGAGCAAATTGGCCGGAGGTTGCTAAAGCTTCTCCCAAAGCTGCGTTTGTTGTGCCAAATCCTCTGAGAAAGAGCATTTCTTCTGAGCTCGGTATTCTTGAAAATCGTGTATATAGGCTGCGGGATATGGAAACAATCACTTTTGCAGATATTAGGATAACCGGTATTGCAGCAGCTCATGAATTCCTTGACCGTGATGAACAAACCGGAGAATATATGTACACAGGCTGTGTCATTTCCTATAAAGACATTAATATATATCATTCTGGTGACTGCTGTATCTATGAGGGACTTATATCCCGCCTTCAAAGCTTCGGTCATATTGACCTTATGCTCATTCCGATAAATGGAAGAGACGGACAGCGATACAGACGAGGCTGCATCGGAAATATGACATATCAAGAGGCAGCGGATCTTGCAGGAGCGATCAAACCTCGGTTAGTATGCCCTTCACATTATGACCTCATTTATGGCAACACTGAAGATGTGGGAAAATTTCTGGATTACATGAACGCTAAATATCCGGAAATTAAATCTTGGACCGGCGAATATGGCGAGCGTGTATCGGTTCTCTAACAAATAGAATTTTATAACTAATCAGAGACCGCTTTTCGGAGCGGTTTTTTAATTTGTGTAACGATTTCCTTAATTGTATATGGCAATAGATTATGATTTGTTGTATAATAAGAACAGAAACGGAGGTATAGGTATGCGAAGAAGGGTATATAAAACGGCAGACGAGTTTTTCGAGCAGAACAAAAGCCTGTGTACAAACATTGAATACAGCGAAAACATCGATATTCTGAAGACAGAACTCATAATTCAGGAAAATGTTATACACAACAGATTAGTATGTCAGCCTATGGAGGGGTGCGACGGTACAATTGATGGAAAGCCTGGCGAGCTTACAAACAGAAGATATATGCGCCTTGCTTCTGGAAGCGCAGGTCTCATATGGTTTGAAGCGACAGCAGTCATGAATGAAGGCAAAGCCAACAAGAGACAGCTTTACATAAACGAAAAGACTCTTGATTCCTTTAAGGCAACCGTAGAGCTTATTAAGGAAACATCAATGAGGGAAAACGGTTATGAGCCGATAGTAATATTGCAGGCTACTCACTCGGGAAGATATTCAAAGCCCGAAGGGAAACCTGCTCCGCTTATCGCCTATAATAATCCAATATTTGAAAAAAATAATCCCATAACAAAGACTAGCATTGTAACAGATGAATACCTTGACCGGGTAGGTGAAGCGCTCATAAAAGGAGCTGCGCTTGCTGAGTCTGCCGGCTTTGACGGTGTTGATATAAAATGTTGCCACAGGTATTTGAATTCAGAGCTGCTTTCCGCTTACAACAGGGAAGGACGATACGGCGGAAATCTCGAAAATCGCACAAGGCTTCTCCGTGAAAGTGTGGATGGTGTAATAAACAGCTGTAGTAGCAGATTTATTGTGACCTCAAGGCTCAACGCATATGATGGTTTTGCACATCCATACGGTTTCGGTGTGAAGGATAATGGCAGCCTTGAATTTTATGCCAAAGAGCCTGCGTGGCTTATTGGAAAACTCTATGAGTCTGGAGTAAGGCTTATAAACATAACCATGGGAAATCCGTACTTTAACCCACATGTAAATAGACCGTTTTCTGTTGGTGGGTATGAAGCTCCGGAGCACCCCCTCGTTGGAACTGCCCGAATAATTTCTGTTATTTCCGAGCTAAAAAAGCAAGTTCCTAAAATGAGCTTTGTTTCTTCCGCCATGACTTATCTTGGGAGTGTATCGCCTAATGTGGCTTCTGCTTATATAGAAAAAGACTTATTTGATTTGGCTGGATTCGGACGCATGACACTGGCATATCCAGATTTTGCCAGAGATATAATCAATAAAGGAGCGCTTGACAGCAAAAAGTGTTGTACTTGCTGCTCGAAGTGTTCTGAAATAATGCGCTCAGGCAGCACACCCGGATGCGTTATCCATGATAAGGATATATATCTCAAAATATATAGAGAGTTATTCGGAAAGTAGGGGATTATATGAAAAAAACAGCGCTGGTAACAGGAGCAGCTGGGGGAATTGGCTTTGCAACAGTCGAAAAGCTTCTCTCTGCGGGATATGCTGTAGCGGGAATGATTATGTCTACTCCGCTTCCCCATAAACCTCAGGAAGATTTTATATTCGTTCGGGGTAATATAGCGGTCACGGAGGATAGAGAGAGATTTATCGCTGCAGCAATGGAAGAGTTCGGCAGAATCGATATACTTGTAAATGTAGCAGGAGTAGCACCTAAAGTGAGGCGAGATATACTTGAGATGACAGAAGAGAGCTATGACCATGTCATGGATATAAACACAAGGGGAACGTTTTTCCTTACGCAACTTGCGGCAAAGAAAATGCTCCTGAATAGGGAGGAAAACAAAGGAGCAATTGTGAATATATCTTCTCTTTCAGCATATACCAGCTCAGTAAGCCGCGGAGAGTATTGCATATCAAAAGCAGGGGTAACAATGATTACAAAGCTCTTTGCCGACCGATTAGCGGAATACGGCATTGCAGTAAATGAAGTACGACCGGGAATTATCTCAACACAAATGACCGAAAAAGTAAAAGAGAAATATGATAAAATGATTGAAGAA
>JAAZBA010000100.1 GCA_012514045.1 Clostridiales bacterium
TCACGAAAGTTCTGGCAGTCAAGATGCATGATGTTCCAGGTTCAATGCATGTGATCTTGGAATCTCTCTATAAGAACAATATAAGCGTCGAGTATGCCTATGCTTTCATCTCAAGAAAAAAGGAAAATGCCTACATCATTCTCAGAGTCGACGATGTTGATGCTGTTGAAGCCGTGCTGGCGAAAGACGGAATAGAAACGGTTTCGGAAAGTGAAGTTTTCTCATTGTGATAAATTTTCTGTCCACCCAAACCCTTGCCCTCGCCGAAAAAGCTGAGGGCAAGGTCAAATGTTATTTTGAGAAAATAGATAACATATCATATGAGAACACCGCTAAAGTGCTCTCTGCGTTTCGAGAATATCGCGTTGCCGAAAACAATTTTTACGAGAGCACCGGCTACGGATATGATGACAAAGGCCGGGATACCCTTGAGCAGATATATGCCCGAGTATTCGGCTGTGAGGATGCCTTGGTACGAATTCAGTTCGTTAATGGTACACATGCCATTGGCACAGCGCTTTACGGTTGTCTTGAAAAAGGCCAGAAGCTTGTATGTGCCACAGGGCTTCCCTATGATACTCTTCATGACGTTATAGGCATTAACTCATGTCTTCCCGGATCTCTTGCTTCTTATGGGATTATCTGTCAGGTGGTACCTATGAAAGACGGTAAGCCTGATGTTAAGAGCATTGTCGAAGCTTGCAGCGACGCTTCCTGTGCCCTTATTCAGCGTTCAAAGGGCTATGGCGACAGAATTACTCTTTCAAGCGAGATGATCGGCGAGCTTATACAAGAAATACGAAAGTTAAACCGGAGCATTGTTGTTGTAGTTGACAACTGTTACGGAGAGTTTACCCAGCTTACAGAGCCAACCCAGCACGGAGCAGACCTCATCGTAGGTTCTCTTATAAAGAATCCAGGCGGAGGAATTGCTCAGACCGGAGCTTACATCGCCGGGAGCCATGAACTTGTAAAGAAGTGCTCATACCGTCTTACCGTTCCGGGTATAGGTCGTGAGTGCGGCGCTACTTTAGGTCAGAATCGTATGTTGTACCAAGGCTTCTTCCTTGCCCCTCATGTAACTGCTCAGGCGCTTAAAACCGCCGTGTTTTGTGCATCCATTATGGAGGAGCTGGGGTATGTTGTTAATCCCAAACCTTTGGAAGAACGCTATGATATAATTCAGACTATTGCCTTCGAAAAACCGGATCCTCTGCTTCGTTTTTGCAGGGGTATTCAGTCCGGAGCCCCTGTTAACTCATTTGTGACACCCGAGCCTTGGGATATGCCTGGTTATAATTGTCAGGTTGTTATGGCTGCCGGTGCCTTTATTCAAGGCTCCTCAATCGAGCTTTCCGCCGACGCTCCCATGCGTGAGCCTTATCTTGCTTATATGCAGGGCGGGCTGACTTATGAGTCAGGCAAGCTGGGAATACTCCTTGCTATTAATGAATTGCTCGGAATATAAACTTTTTTTGGAGAATAGTTAATGTTAACAGATATAGAAATCGCCCAGAACGCAAAGCTTGAGAGAGTTGAAGCAATTGGTGCCAAGCTTTCTCTTTTTCCCGATGATCTTGACCTTTATGGCAAGTATAAAGCAAAAATAAATGAAGAAGTATTCAAACGTACTGAAAATAATACGGATGGAAAACTGATACTCGTAACTGCCATAAACCCAACACCGGCAGGCGAAGGCAAAACCACTATAACTATAGGTCTAGGTCAGGCAATGGATAAATTGGGGAAGAAGGCAGTTATCGCTCTTAGGGAGCCTTCTCTTGGTCCTGTATTCGGTATGAAAGGCGGAGCTGCCGGCGGCGGATATGCACAAGTTGTCCCTATGGAGGATATTAACTTCCATTTTACGGGAGATTTACATGCCATTACAGCTGCTCATAATCTTATGTGTGCCGTTGTGGACAACCATCTTCAGCAAGGCAATATCCTCGGTCTGGATCCCAGAAGAATCACTGTCAAGCGTGTTCTTGATATGAATGACCGTGCACTGCGCAACATCGTCATCGGCATGGGTGGCAAGGCTAACGGTGTTCCTCGTGAAGACGGTTTCATGATAACTGTAGCAAGTGAGGTCATGGCTTCTCTTTGCCTCGCCGAGAGCATCTCCGATCTTAAGAGAATGCTTTCGGATATACTCGTAGGTTATACATATCAAGGCAAGCCGCTTTATGTACGTGATTTCAAAGTTCAAGGAGCGATGGCAGCCCTTCTGAAGGATGCCATTAAGCCCAACCTTGTCCAGACTCTTGAGGGAACCCCCTGTCTCATACACGGAGGTCCCTTCGCAAATATAGCCCACGGTTGTAACAGCATAAGAGCAACAAAGCTGGGACTAAAGCTTGCAGACTACTGTATCACAGAAGCCGGCTTCGGTGCCGACCTGGGAGCAGAGAAGTTTTTTAACATCAAATGCCGTAAAGCAGGACTTGTTCCAAGCTGTGTAGTTCTTGTTGCTACAGTAAAAGCTCTTAAGTACAATGGTGGAGTCCCAATGGAGGAGCTTAGAAACGAGAATGTTGAAGCATTAACAGCGGGATGTGAAAATCTGAAAGCCCATATAGAGAACCTATATAAGTTTGGAGTACCTGTTGTAGTAGCTTTGAACCACTTTTACACTGATACAGAAAATGAAATCAACTGTGTGAAAACCATTTGCGATTCTTACGGTGCTGGTTTCGCGGTATCTGATGTGTTCGCAGATGGCGGAAACGGCGGCATTAAACTGGCAGAAAAGGTGCTTGACAAATGCGAAAAGAATAGTTCTGCTTTCAATTTCCTATATGACATTGATATTTCCCTCGAGAAAAAAATTGAGCGTATCGCAACAGATATTTACGGTGCTGATGGCGTTACTTACGACGCAGAAGCGAAGAAGGCTCTAAAAAGCTACACAAAGCTTGGTTATGGTAATCTTCCTGTTTGTATGGCAAAGACCCAATATTCTCTTTCAGACAATAAGAACCTTTTAGGCAGACCGAAGAATTTCAAGATCAATGTCAGAGAGGTTATGCTTTCCTCTGGTGCAGGCTTTGTTGTTGCAATTCTTGGAGATATTATGACAATGCCGGGGCTCCCGAAGGTGCCAAGCGCTGAAAGCATAGATATCGATGAAAACGGTATAATAACGGGGCTGTTTTAATTGACTGAGACTTATATTACAGAAAGTGAGTTTGAGACTGAAATCATAGGTGAGCGTCTTTCCTCCAAACTGTCTTCAGGAGATGTTATCGCCATGACAGGCGACTTGGGAGCAGGAAAAACTGCTTTTATCAGAGGTCTCGCCAGAGGACTCGGCTATAAAGGAAGGGTAACAAGCCCTACTTTTACTATAGTTAATGAGTACATCGGCGGCAGGCTCACGCTTTACCACTTTGATATGTACAGGCTTTCTTCTTCTAGTGACCTGTATGACATCGGTTTCGACGATTATCTCACTTCAGGGGGTATTTGTGCTATTGAATGGGCAAATATTGTCTCTGATGCTATGCCGCAAAGTACAATATACATCAATATAAATCGTAACAGCGATACAGTCAGGA
>JAAZBA010000259.1 GCA_012514045.1 Clostridiales bacterium
ACACCTGTAAAACATTCGCAAAAAACCTCAGCGGCAACCTGCTGTTCATGGGTTCTTCTGGCGTGGGAAAATCTTACACGGCGGGAGTCGTGGCAATAGAAGCTGCATCTAGGGGCGTCCATGTCATGTACGAATCGGCTTGCACCCTTCTTGTACGATTTGATGATGAACGCTTCTCCCAGTCCCCGGAGGAACGGGAGGGCTCAAGGCAGCAGAATTGCGACCTGTTTATTCTTGACGACCTGGGGACGGAAAACGCCTCTCCCTACGCCATTTCACGACTTTACGAGCTTATAAACTACCGTCTGCTCCGCAATTTCCCCTCAATTGTCATAACCGGACTTGCACATGATGAGCTTCGCAGGAAATACTCCCCCGCATTGCTCTCAAGGCTTTTGGGAAGTTACACAACGCTGCTCTTCTTTGGTCCCGACCTGAGAAAGAGCTATAATGAAATGAGAGGATAAACATGAAAACATACGCCCTTGTGGGCTCCGGCTCCAGAGGACTCTATTCCTACGCCGTTCCTTTAGCCGAGAAATACAGAGATATAGCCCGCCTTGCGGCTATATACGACATAAACCCCCTGAAGGCTGAGTACGCCAGAAGTGTTTGCGGCTGTGGGAAGGTATACACCGACTTTGACGAAATGATGAAGTCGGAACGCCCCGACACGGTAATTATTACCACTGTGGACAGATTCCATGACGAGTACATCCTCCGCACCTTAGAATACGGAGCCGATGTAATCTGTGAAAAGCCCCTTACAACAGACGCGGAGAAGGCAAAGGCGATAATAAAAGCTCAGAAGAAGTACAACAATAATATTGCTGTCACTTTCAACGTCCGCTTCACGCCCTATATAGTAAAACTTCGTGAGCTTATCCGTGACGGCGCAGTGGGTGACGTGATAAGCGTCAGCATGGAGTGGCTCCTTGACCGCTCCCACGGCGCGGACTATTTCAGACGCTGGCACTCGAAACTCTCCAACTGCGGCGGTCTTCTTGTACACAAATCTACCCATCACTTCGATCTCGTAAACTTTGTTATTGACGACGTGCCGGATACCGTATTTGCCAATGGCAAGCTCCGTGTTTACGGAAAAAACGGACAAAAAAGAGGCATTCGCTGCAGCACATGTCAGTATGCGTCCGATTGCGAATACTTTGTAGACATGAAATCAGATGAAATCCTTCAGAAGCTCTACTTCGACACTGAATCCGGCGACGGCTACATGCGTGACAGGTGCGTCTATTCCGAGGATATCGACATATACGACACCATGTCCCTTGCCGTGACCTACGAATCCGGCGCGCTGTTTACATACTCTCTCAACGCCCACTGCCTTTACGAGGGCTGGCGTCTATGTATCAACGGCACCGACGGAAGGCTTGAGGCAGAGCAGATATCCAGCGGTCCCCTTGCCTCACATGATAGCGACACAATCCGTGTATTCGGCAGAAACGGCGCTCTTACAGAGCATAAAGTGCCCAGGCTCGCGGGAGCCCATGGTGGCAGCGACGACCTCATGCGGGATATGCTTTTCCGCCCCGGCGAATCAGAGAAGGATACTCTGGGGCAGATGGCAGGCATAGAAGCCGGTATAAACTCTATTATGACAGGCGTATGCGCCAACATGAGCATTGCCGACGGGAAGGTACATTCCATAAAAGAAGAGCTTAAATGAGCAAGTAAAATTCCATCTACGAAAGGAGCTTGGGGACCGATATGAGAAAAAACGGTCTTATTCCTATTATCCTGATTATAGTGCTTACGCTTTCGCTTTTGAGCGGCACAGCATACGCCAAATACAACAGCGACGATTACTCCAATGGTATCGTTCAATTAAATGTAGCCCATACCGTTACGGTTCCCGAACTTGATAACGCGGAATTCCTCATCTGGTCCTCAGCCGGAGCCTTTGCCATAGGCATACAAGAGGAAAAAGTCCGTCACTTTATAACAGACGGCGCCGCTTTTGACCCATACATCGCCCTTGAGGAACTGGCAGAAAAGTTTGCCGCCTATTATGAAAATGATGGTCTTACTTTCAACTACGACGAATTCATTAAAACCGCTATAGTGTCAGAAGTCGATCTGTATATTGCCTACAACAATACGAACATAAAGGTTGAGGTAGTAGGACAGGTAAATCAGTCCTCCATCGCGGTGCTTGCGCTCCCCGAAAACGTATCCCCAATTGATGCCACTCCCCTGCGTCTTGCAGATACCACCTTCACGGAGCCGGGAGACAATGTTCACACCTTCCGTTTTAAGGGCGAAGATCTGTTTGGCATTGTGGAAGCCGGCGGCGACGCCTATATCACAACATGGCAGTATGAATCCTGCGACACGAAGCTTGAATATGTGGGCACTTCCCAGACAACAGGCTATCCCGCCTGCTCCTGCGAGCTTGTGAAGTCAAGAAACCTCCAGGGCATGCCTCTGTTCAACGACAGCGGAGCGGTCATAGCCATAAACACATATGAAGCCGGCTCCCTCAACCTTGTATCCCTCCTGAATGACCCTATACTAAAACTTCTTACAGGCTATGAAATCCCCCACGAGATTTCCGATGCCGAGGAGAGCGTACTTCCGGATCTGACCGACTTGATCAAGTATGTGTCCGTACTGGTAGGCGCTATAATAATTCTCATTGCTCTTCTGCTCGTGCTTCGTGCCCGCAGAAAGTCCCGCGAGACAGAGGAAGAGGACATGGAGCCGGATGAGGAGCAGGAGTATGAGCTCTCCCGCCGCCGGAGAAAAGCCGCAGTGAAACAAGCAGCCTCAAATGAGCAGCCCGCGGTCGTCATGCCTCCTCTTAAGCCGGCACAGGATGTCCCAGGCGATATGGCGGAGACAATTGAGTATCACGCCGTAAACCCGGCGGATAACAAAAATGTGGTAGTGCGTCCCCTGAGAGCCGTGCTTCGCAGCATCTCAGGTTCCCTTGTCGGCAGATATTTCACAGTATCCGGCAGAGTCGTTATCGGCCGCGATCCCACACTCGCCAAGGTTCTCTTTGAGCCTACGTACACAGTGATATCAAAACGCCACTGCTGTGTATCCTATACCCCCGAGACCGGCCGCATAACCTTAGAGGATCTCAACTCCTCCAACGGCACTTATTTTGAAAACGGAGAAAGACTAATCCCCGGTAAGGTCTACAGCATAAACGAAGGCGACACCTTCTATCTCGGACTTCCGGAGAATATGTTCAGAATAACGATGTAAAATGATTGCAACCACACATTACTTTCGGAAAAGGTACTGTGTGGTTGCTTTTTGCTATATTTCCCATCCCGCCAGGCGAAGCTCTCTTATAATGCCTTCCTTTATTGGGGTAAAGTCCGATTTTTTAAGTCCTGTGGCAGCGAGGATTTTCGAGTTGTCTATGCCACGGTCGAACATACGGTCATAGAGTAAAGCCCATATATTCGGATTTCCCCGGAAGAAGTTCATATACTCCTCCGTATCAATCCACTCAAATTTCGCGCCGACAAGGTCTGTGTACATCTCCGCTATCTCCCCCCAGGTATATCCTTGAGCGGAGGATACTGTATAGGACTCTCCTAAGGTGCTTTCCTTAAACAGCAGATTAGCTATAAGCTTTCCCGAATTGCCAGCCCAGTCAAGTCCCGCGGTCAGGTTTTTAGTCACCGCAGGCAGCTTAAGCGCCTCTCCGGTGGCAGCGCACGTTAACACCTGGCGGCCTGAACACATGACGATGTCAAACCTACGCTGAGAGAAGGAGATTACCGGGCGCACCGCCGTCCAGTTTGAGGTGCCTGACTCCTGCCTTAAATATCTCTCCCCCTTCGCTTTGGACAGCGCATAAGTTTCCTTTGCGAGGAACTCCTCGTCCCTGCTCACATCAAGAAGCATGGGGGATGTCTCCCTTATGGGATGTTCGCAGTCGGCGTACACCCTGTAGGAAGATAGAAAAATCAGGTGCTCTGTGTTTGCGCTGAGAAAAGGATGGATTTTCTTATACTCCTGTATGTTGGGATAGTGCATAAAACTGACGATCCCGTCGTAGCGATTCTCCTGGAAAAGCTTTAAAAGCAGCTCCTCCGACACATATTCCTTTATATGCCGCACCCTGTCGCAGCAAGGTATTTTTTCTTCAAGACAGATCACATCCACCTTGTAGCCGAGCCGAAGAAGCTCAAGCTCCGTATATGTTCCAAGAGTGCCGCCGCCGGCAATAAGCAAAACTCTCCTATCCACCGCTTACACCTCTAAAATCATCCCGTCATATGCCGGTGTCATGCCCATAGGCTCAAATACCAGCCTTGCCTTTTCCATGCTTGGGAAATATGTTTTTGCCAGATGATCTGCCACAAACACCGTGTCTCTGTCGGCAAAGCCGCATTGGAGAAAGGCGGAGCGGATAAGTCTTAATAGAGTGGGGTTGTTGTGGCAGAAGAAGATGCCGTCTCCGGAAACCCGATAAAGCTGGGAATCGTCTCCGAAAGTGGCATCAAGGATGACGCATAAGTATTTTCTACCCGCAAGCTGGCTGAAGGATTCGGAAATAAACCAGGCTCCGTCGCAGCCGTAGAATATACTCTTTTTCCCGAAGTCAATCGCATAGTGGAGCGCCTGCTCTCCGGGATTCTCCGGGCTGTGGGTGGACTTTACCGCCCTTACGGTGTACTCCCCTGCCTTGAAGTCAATACCTGTTTCCACCGGCACGAACCTGGCGTTTCCTTCGGTTTCCCAAGGTCTTTCGAAGCCTGGGTCCCCATATACCGTGATTCTATGGTCATCTGCCAGATAAATCAGTGTCTCCGGGCAATAATGATCCGAATGGCTATGGGAAATCAGAATGTATCTGATCTTCCGCATGTCGCATCCAAAAGTCTTAAGCGCCTCCGGCACATCGGGATTGGGATCTACTAAAAGGTCATCGTTCACAAGAACGGAAGTGCACCGTCTGGCGATCCCGCGCTCTTCACCCTTTGACGCTTCGGCGCGATCCCAATCTACCGCTCCCGTTCCGAGAAAAGTAAGCTTCATTTTCTTTCCACCTTTTCTATTATATATAATAAAAATACAGCCCGACAGAAATGCCGGGCTGTAATAAACCGAATTTACTTTGCTTCAATCCTGGCGGGGTTAACCTTAATACCGGGGCCCATCGTTGATGCGACAACGCAGGAACGGATATATTGACCCTTGGCGGCTGCCGGTTTTGCTTTGATGACGGCTCCGAGAAGAGCATCGAAGTTGGCCTGAAGCTTCTCAGGACCGAAGGAAACCTTACCGATGGGGCAATGGATGATATTTGTCTTGTCGAGTCTATACTCGATCTTACCGGCTTTAGCCTCTGTTACCGCGCGGGCAACATCAGGTGTAACCGTGCCGGCTTTGGGGTTAGGCATGAGACCCTTCGGACCCAGGATACGTCCGAGACGTCCTACAACGCCCATCATGTCGGGAGAAGCGATAACAACGTCGAAATCGAAGAAGTTCTCGTCTTTGATCTTTGCTGCCAAATCCTCGGCACCTACAAACTCGGCGCCGGCGTCTATAGCCTGCTGAACCTTGTCGCCTTTTGCGAATACCGCAACGCGGACAGACTTACCTGTACCGTTGGGGAGAACGATGGCGCCACGAACCTGCTGGTCAGCGTGTCTTGAGTCAACACCGAGCCTGATGTGGACTTCAACTGTTTCGTCAAACTTCGCCTTGGCTGTTTTTACTACGCTGTCCATAGCCTCTTCGGGATCATAAAGCCTGGTTCTATCAATGAGCTTTGCGCTCTCTATATATTTCTTACCTCTCTGCACAATAGTTCCTCCTTGTGATAGTGGTTACTCGGGAAAACTCCAAAAAACGGAATTTTCATCCTCCCACGTGATATATGTCGACTTACTTCTCGACCAATATGCCCATGCTGCGGGCTGTGCCGGCTACCATGCTCATGGCGGCTTCTACGGAAGCAGCGTTGAGGTCCGGCATCTTCTGCTCGGCGATCTTGCGGAGATCAGCCTTTGAAAGCGTAGCAACCTTCTTTGTGTTGGGTGTTGGGGAAGCGGAATCAATACCGCAGGCCTTCTTGATGAGAACGGGTGCCGGCGGTGTCTTTGTGATAAATGTGAATGAACGGTCTGCGTAGACTGTGATAACAACAGGGATTATAAGGCCGATATCGCCCTTTGTGCGCTCGTTGAATTCCTTCGTGAAGCCCATGATGTTTACGCCGTGCTGACCAAGAGCAGGACCTACAGGCGGTGCCGGAGTGGCCTTACCTGCCGGAATCTGCAGTTTAACATAACCTACTACTTTTTGTGCCATTTGTTGTAACCGAGACTTGCTTGACTTCCCTCCTGGTGGTAAATCGTCAAGCAAATCGCTCCTTTCTTTCGAAAACTCAGGAAAATATAGATATTGGTTGTTTTGCAGGTATTACAGGGATCGAATTCCCCGATGACCCTCCCTCGAAAGCCTTATTATACAGGGGCTACCTGTCTGAGCTCAAGCTCAACCGGTGTTTCGCGTCCAAACATTGACACGAGTACACGTACCAAATTCTTGTCTGTTTCAATGAGGTCTACAACGCCGATAAAGTTTTCAAGCGGACCGTCGGTGATCATTACATTGTCTCCGACTTTGTAGTTAAGCGATATAACCGCGGTCTTTTCGATACCGAGGGACTCAACCTCAGAATCGGAGAGCGGCACAGGCTTTGAGCCGGGACCCACGAAGCCGGTAACGCCGCGGATGTTACGGATTATGTACCAGGTATCGTCGGTCATAATCATCTTGACAAGCACATAGCCGGGGAAAAGCTTCCTCTCGACTTCCTTTTCCTGGTTGTCAACAATCTCAATGACCTTCTCTACAGGGACCTTTACGGCATGGATAAGGTTTGAAAGCTTTCTGTTTTCAACAGCTTTCTCAATTGTGTCAGCGACCTTGTTTTCATAGCCGGAGTATGTGTGGATAACATACCATTTAGCTGCCTCTGACATCCATCTTGTATCCTCTGACATATGACACCTTCCTTTAACATCTGACCGGAATAATCGCTTGCTTTGTGTTTTTGACTGCCGGCTTTAGTTTAATAACCGGTAATCAGAACGAGCAGCCCGTCAAGTATCGCTGCCTTGAACAGGTAGTCGATAAGCGCTATAAAAGCAGCAGCGATAAGAACAACAACCAGAACTACGCCAGTATTGTTGATGAGCTGCTTACGGGACGGCCAAACGATTTTCTTGAATTCACTCTTGAGCTCGCGGAACCACTTGGATATCCTCTTGCCCATAGCCTTGGCTTTGGCTTCTCTCTTTTCTTTCTCCTGCAGCTTGTCGTTCTTGCGGGGCTTGTCCTGCTTCTTATCAGCGGACTTCTCCTCAACGACTTCATTAAGCTCCATCTTTTCGTTTTCTGACATCAGGCTTACACCCTCCTTACTTTGATTCTTTGTGCAGGGTGTGCTTCTTGCAGAAACGGCAATACTTATTCATTTCAAGTCTGTCGGGATCATTCTTCTTGTTCTTGAATGTGTTGTAATTGCGCTGCTTGCACTCACCGCAGGATAAAGTGATCTTTACTCTCATTTAAAACGGCACCTCCCAAATGTTTTTTGCCTCCCTAAACAGGATGACTCCCTCAGGCTATGCGCAGCCGGAAAAGGAAACTGCGCAAAAAAAAAGAACCTGAATAGGTAGGAATACTATAACACACTCGCGGGTTAATGTCAAGAGTTTTTTTACCTATGCGGTTCTTTTTATTGTTTTTTGTAGCTTTTTGGTGCTAAACCTCCATTATTAGAGGGATTTTTGTACTATCACACGATGCGCTTTCCTTTTACAAACACCATCTCGGCGATGTAGTCTTCCCCTACCACCTGAAGGTCGGCATATTTGCCCTCCTTGATGCTTCCGACCTCTTTATCTGCCTTGATTTCCCTGGCCGGATTTATTGTACAGGATTTGATAGCCTGACGGAAAGGTATGCCATAAGAGATAATGTTTCGAAACTCGAGCTGGAGGTTGGCGGTGGAGGCGGCGATGGCGCCATCGGGCATAAAGGCCTTGCCATCTTTTACGGTTACAGGCTGGCCTCCCAGCTCATACATTCCGTCGGGGCAGCCGGCAGCCATGAGGGAATCTGAAATAACACAGGTACGATCCTCACCCAGCTGCTTAAAAGCAATTCGCAGGGAAGCGGGGTGGATATGGAAGCCGTCGCAGATAATCTCCGCCGTTACCTTATCAGAATCGAAAATAGCTCCCACGGCACCGGGAGCCCGGTGTGTAAGTCCGTTCATCTGGTTAAAGAGGTGGGTTGCATGGGCTATGCCTAAATCAAAGGCTTTCACTGCCTCATCATAGGTAGCGTTGGAGTGGGCAAGGGAGATTGTGAACTCGTCATTGAGCTCCTTAATAAATTCATCGGCTCCCTCAACCTCGGGGGCAATGTCAATAAGCTTGATGAGCCCCTCAGCGACCTCATTAAGACTGCGAATTTCAGCTATGTCCGGCTTTCTCACCTGATCGGCTCTCTGGGCGCCCTTCTTTGACATGGCAATATAGGGTCCCTCCATGTTAATGCCTCTGATATACGCGCCGGGGAGGCCGTTTTTCTTGCACTCGGCCACATTTTTAAATATCTTCCGGAGCTCCTCGTTTGATACGGTCATGGATGTGGGACAAAAGGAGGTTACACCGTGAGCGACAAGGTAATTTGACATGGTAGCCAGAGCTTCAGGGGTGGCGTCTCCCGTGTCGCTCCCCGCGCAGCCGTGGATATGAATGTCAACAAAGCCCGGCATAATCAGCTTACCCGTAAGGTCAATGGTTTCTGAGAAGCAAACATCATTAATTTCCCCATGGGGGGCGATTTTTTTTATAAATTCTCCCTCAATAAGGATATCAGCCTCGACTATATCGAAATTATCATCGATTATTCTTGCGTTTTTAAGAAGCATATCCTG
>JAAZBA010000026.1 GCA_012514045.1 Clostridiales bacterium
CAAAGATCTGCATTAAGAGAAGAGTTATAGATTCAATAAGACGTGCGTCTAGTTTAAAGCACAGCTTTCTCAACAAAGCAATATCTATTGATTATATTTCTGAGAAGGATATTTCAACTTCATATCCTGAGCTGATGAGAGATCTGCTTGATCCCGAATCTATTTATATCGACCGTGAAGAAACGAACAGTCTCAGAAAAGAAATAGATAATCTTTTGTCTGGTGTTGAAAAACAAGTTTTAGCTCTCTATTTAGAAGGATTTTCATATGTGGAAATAGCAGAAAATATAGAAAAATCCGTAAAGACAGTTGACAACGCTATTTCGAGGATTCGAAAAAAATTTTTGGAGCATTTCGGAAAATAATGCTCCTTATATCCTGGCCTAAACAGGACAGCCTGTTAAAGCATATATTATTATGCCCTATTCTACGTACCATCCGTGCGTTCGTGCATATGAGGTGGAAAAACGTCCAAGGGCAAAAACAAAGAGAGGTAAAACAAATGTACCAGGACAAGACACTGACATGCAAAGAGTGCGGAAATGAGTTCGTATTCACAGCTGGTGAGCAGGAATTCTACGCCGAGAGAGGTTTCCAGAACGAGCCCCAGAGATGCAAGCCCTGCCGCGATGCTCGCAAGAATGCCACAAGAGCTCCCAGAGAGTATTTTGTAGCCACATGCGCGGCTTGTGGCGGCGAAGCCCGTGTACCCTTCGAGCCGAAGACAGACAGACCTGTATATTGCAGCGATTGCTTCGCAAAGATGAGACAGGAGCAGTAATTAACTTACTAAAAAGCGGACACCTGCCTTTTCGGTAGGTGTCCCTTTTTTACATCAAAATTTTTTTCGAAATAAGATTTTATATGTTTTAGTCTTGTTTTTGATTCTTTTGTATTGTATAATTTATATAGGTAATCATAAAGGAGAAAAACCGCATGATACTGACGGTAGATGTAGGAAACACAGTCATTGTATTAGGTGCTTTCGATGGAAACAACCTCAGGTTTGTTTCCCGTGTTGCAACTGAAATACAAAAAACAGATGACCAGTATGCAATACAGCTTTCGGATATTCTAAGCCTTTATCACTGCGATACATTGAGCTTTGAGGGAGCAATTATATCCTGTGTAGTTCCGCCCCTTAGTCTTCCAATTAAAAAATCGATATACAAGCTCTTAGGTTGTCCGGTAAGTACTGTATCCTACAAGAATGCTGCCGGACTTGACATAAAAATAGATAATCCGGCGATTTTGGGCACCGATATGATATGCAGCGCTGTTTCCGCTAAAAGAAAATACGGTACTCCTTCGATAGTCATAGACTTAGGCACGGCTACGAAGATATCCGCTATCGGGAAAGACGGTTCTTTTCTTGGATGCTCAATTATGCCCGGTGTAGGAATCTCTTTAAACGCATTATCTTCCGGCACAGCTCAGCTTCCACATATAGGATTTGACGATGTGGAAAAGGTCATAGGCACAAATACGGTGGATTCCATGAAGTCCGGTATTATTTATGGTACAGCTTCAATGCTGGATGGAATGATCGGAAGATACAAGGCGATACTTGATGAAAACGCAAAAGCCATTGCTACTGGGGGATTTTCTGGAGTTATCGCACCATACTGTGAATCTAAGCTTATTTACGATCCGAATCTGGTATTGGAAGGTCTTTATGAGATTTACAGAAATGAAAGGGGAATATAAAATGAGCAAATCAGTATCCACAAAGGTTCTTGTCCAGCTTGCACTTTTAACAGGAGTAGAAATTGTCTTCGCCTTCACTCCTCTCGGCTCAATACCGATAGGCCCTATTGTGGCAACCCTTGCCCACATACCAGTAATAATCGCCGCTGTTGCCATTGGCACAGGTGCCGGTGTATATATGGGCGCGCTCTTCGGATTACTTTCAATGATCGTGCACACTATTACTCCAACAATAACTTCCTTTGTATTCACTCCGTTCTACACTGCGGGTTCTGTCAGCGGAGGCGTCTATAGCGTTATTATATGTTTTATCCCTAGAATCCTTTTAGCTCTATCTGCTACAGCGATATATAAGCTCATGGTAAAGAAAGCAAAACCCGTTATTTCTGCCGCTGTTGCTGGCGCTGTATCTTCTCTTATCCACACAGCACTTGTGCTGGGAGGAATATATTTATTCTTTGGTGAGTCCTATGCTGAGGCTATCGGCCAGGCGCATGAGCTGCTTATTGGGCTTATTATGACAACAGTACTGACAAATGGTATTCCTGAGGCTATTGCCGCGGCAATCGTAATCGCAGCCCTTGTGGTTCCCTTAAAGAAACTTCAGCAATAAACCGATGAAAATCAAAATTGCCGTCATCATTTTGCTTTTGATAGCTTCGATTCTGCTTCTTTCCTCCTGCGGCAGTTTTCTGATATACAAAGGAAGTAGTCCTGAATTTAATGTGGAAAAGACTTTTTCCGGAGATACGGAGTACATTATAAAATCCGGATTGCCTAAGGAGACAGTTGATTATTTCAGTTTCATTGAGACATCAAGTGTATTCAATCTCGATTATGACGATATTATCGACATATACGGAAAACCTGAAAAAGAGTCAGACGTTTCTGGAGGGTATATGGCTTTAAAAGAACTCCAGTACGAGTGCTG
>JAAZBA010000106.1 GCA_012514045.1 Clostridiales bacterium
TGAGCGTACTCCTACAGAGACTGAAATTTCCATGACAAATGTGCCCCGTATCCTCAATTTCACCGAGGGGGACAGATTGGCTCCCATGTACACCGGCAATCTGCCCTGTAATCTTACGCTAAACGATCCAGACGGAATAGAAATCTACTCCGGTCCCGCTGTGGAGATAGAAATAGAATCCCCCCGACTTTGGTGGTGTACTGGTCAGGGAGAGCAGGCGCTTTACACGTGGACGCTGTCGGGAGAAAATGACGTAAAAAGCGGCACCATAGGCTTCCGCAAGGTGAAGCTAGTGATGAACGAAGGAGCATGGGCAGAGCCCGCAGGTTTCCCCAAAACCAGAAGCTGTCCTCCCGCCACAATTGAGCTCAACGGCAGAAGGATATTCGCCAAAGGCTCAAATTATGTAAACCATCAGGTTTGGATCGGCACATTGGATGACGAAGAGTACCTGGAGCAGATAAATCTTGCGAAGGAAGCCCACATGAATATTTTCCGTTGCTGGGGCGGCGCTGGAGTGCAAAAAGAGGTATTCTATGAGCTGTGCGACAGGGAGGGAATCCTCATTTGGTTGGAATTTCCCCTTGCTTGCAACAATTACCCTGACGATCCCCACTATCTTAAAATTCTGGAGCAGGAAGCCACGGCTATAATAAAAAAGCTGAGACACCACGCCTCGATTGTCATATGGTGCGGCGGAAACGAGCTTTTTAACAGTTGGTCAGGAATGACGGAACAGTCTCTGCCCCTGAGGCTCCTTGAAAAGCTGTGCTATGAGCTGTCCCCGGAGATACCATATATCATGACTTCACCGCTTTACGGCATGAAGCACGGAGGATATACCTTCATCGATGGCTCCACCGGCCTTGACCCTTTCGCACTCTTTAAGACGGCCCACGGTACCACCTACACAGAATTCGGCTGTCCCGGTACCGCATCCCCGGAGGTTCTGAGAAAAATCATACCCGAGAATGAGCTTTATCCCCCGAAGCCGGGAGGAGCATGGGAAGCGCATCACGCCTTTAACGCCTGGAACGGTGGAAACGATCACGCGTGGCTATGCCCTAAGACACTGTATCGATTCGGTGATATTCACGACCTTGAGAGCCTGTGTGAAACCTCTGCATGGCTCCAGGGCATGGGATACAAGGCGATATTCGAGACGGCAAGGATGCAGTGGCCATACTGTTCCATGGCGATAAACTGGTGCTGGTGCGAGCCCTGGTACTGCGCTGTTAATAATAGCCTCATCGGTTACGGCGGAGAGAAAAAGCCCGCATATTATGACGTGGAGCAGTCACTTCGTGATATAACCCCCGCTGTTGAAGTAGGTAAGTTTATGTATGCCCCGGGAGAAGACTTCAAGTTTTCCCTGTGGCTTCTCAATGACAGCGGAAACGATGTTGAAGGCGGTGTATCAGCCTTTGCCGACTTTGGAGATGGCATGATACGCATAGCCTCTGATTATATAGTAACAGAAATGAGGAAAAACAAAAAGGGAATATCTTCCTCCGTGAAAATCCCAGCGAATGCTGAAAAAGGACGTTTTACCATTACCGTAAAGGCAAAGATTGGCGAAGAATTGACAGAAAACCGCTATCGTTTCGCTATAGAAAAGGAATAGACAAAGGAATATTTAGATAATGAAAATCAAGTTTTTAGGTACGGCGGCTGCGGAAGGGTGGCCAGCGCTTTTCTGCAACTGCGAAGGCTGTATTAAAGCAAGGGAGCTGGGAGGAAGAGACATAAGAACACGCTCTCAGGCGATAATTGACGATGTGCTGCTTATAGATTTCCCCTGCGACACATACATGCACGCATTGAATACAGGTATAGATATGTCGGCGGTGAAGATAAGCCTGATCACCCACGCCCACAGCGATCACTTCTACCCTGAGGATTATTTCATTCGTGGCGATTGCTATGCCCACGAAATGACAAGCCAGAAGCTTATTTTAGCTGCGGGAAAGACGGTGATTGACACCTTTCACAGCCGTCTTGAAGGGAAAATAGATGCAAGTGTCCTTTCGGATATCGAGATAGTGGAGCTTCACGCCTTTGAGCCGGTACCGCTGGAAGGATACAAAATAACCCCGCTCCCCGCAGATCATATGTACGGAAGCATAGCCTTTGTGTACCTTATCGAAAAGGGAGGAAAAGCTATACTTTACCTGAACGATACAGGCATGCCTCTAAATGAGGTTTTCGATTATCTGAAAAGCACCGGAGTGTATGTAGACTTCGTTTCCTTTGACTGCACCTATTGCCTCCTGGAGAACAGCAGAGGTCATATGGGCATAAAGTGTAACTACGAGGCAAAGCTTAGGCTCATAGATATGGGAATATGCGATGACAAAACAAGGTTCTATATAAACCACTTCTCTCACAACGGAAAAGTTACCCATAAGGATCTGTCTTTCGCTGCGCTGGAATATGGCTTCAACGTAACATTTGACGGCTGCGAGGTGGATTTAAGCGATAATATATATGTCTATGAGACCCACGCCCACACAAGCGAGGTAAGCCCCTGCGGTAAGGTCTGCGCTAAAGATGTGATAAGAAGCCACTATAACGCCGGTCTCAAGGGCATAGCCATAACGGACCATTATTATAAAGGTTACTTCGACAAACTGGGAGATATCCCCTGGAGAGAAAAGGCGGAACGCTTCCTTTCAGGCTATAGAAAGGCAAGAGAAGCTGCGCAAGGCCTTGATTTTGACGTAATTCTCGGAATGGAGCTCAGATTTGAGGAAAACTTCAACGATTACCTTATATATGGTGTGACGGAAGAACTGATATATGATTATCCGGAGCTTTATAAGATGAACCCCGAGTCCTTCAAGGAGTTCGCCGGGAAGCATAATCTGACAATCTACCAGGCTCACCCATTCCGAAAGGGACTTACAAGAGCTCCTGCCCACACCCTTACCGGAGTGGAGGTAGAGAACGGAAACCCCCGGCACAACTCCAAAAACGACAGGGCGAAGGAGTTCGCTGAGGAAAATAACTTAAGGCAGATGACCGGCACAGACTACCACCAGCCCCAGGATTTAGGATATTCACCTATGAGATTTGACAGAAGAATAAGAAACAGCGGTGAACTGAGGGATATACTCCCGTAGGAGCAAAAAAGAAAAGCACGGAAGCAGATTGTTTATGCTTCCGTGCTTTATGTTACATTTTCTCGGCGTATCTTACACCCTCGCA
>JAAZBA010000283.1 GCA_012514045.1 Clostridiales bacterium
AGCACCTTGCGTACTGTCACACATACTGCCCGCCACCAGTCTTCAGGCTCCTGCTCCGCCCATCCGTCTCGGGGCTGATAAAGAGGATACTCGTAGGACGCGCTTGCAAGAACGTTGCCAAGCTCATTGAATAATACGGTTTTTGTTCCGCTTGTACCTATATCTATACCCATAAGGTATGCCATATTAATTCACACTCCTTATATCAACTTACATAAATTATACCATATGAAAACGATTGAATCAATAAAAATCTACAATGAAAATGCTTTTACGTCTTGCATTATTCAGTGTGAAGTGATAAAATCAATAATACAATTTAAAAGGAGATGGTTATTTTGTCTATGTTCAAGGCAGGCTTTGCAAGGTGTGATATTACGCCGCCTTTGGGCACACCGATTTCAGGATACTTCATGGAACGTTTCGCATCAGGTATTCTTGATAAGCTTGAAGCCAATGCCGTAGCAGTATCCGATGGAGAGAGAACCGCCGTAATTATTTCAGCGGACATTCTTAATATCCAGACACCTATAATGAATAAGTTCATTGAGAAGATAGCTTCCGATAACGCTCTGCCCTTCGAGTCGATCTATGTTGCATGTACTCATACCCATACAGGGCCGAAAATCGGAGCATCTCAGCTCTATGACGATTTTCTTGTGTCAAGGCTCTCCGATGCGGCGAAACTCGCCATAGCAGATATGTGTCCCGCAAGCGTCGGAATCGGTCGCGGAGAGGCAAAAAAGGTGTCTTTCGTCCGCCGTTACAGAATGAAAGACGGTAAAATCCGCACAAACCCCGGAGTTGGCAATCCTGATATAGTGAACTCAATCGGACTTCCCGATGAAACCGTTCAGGTAGTGCGCTTTGTAAGAGAAGGAAAAGATGACATACTTATTATAAACTTTCAGGTGCATCCCGATACCATAGGCGGTGACTTTATTTCCGCTGATTATCCGAGATTTGTCAGAGAAACCGTGGAGAATGCCCTTTGCGGAAAAGTAAAGACGGTTTATTTCAATGGCACCCAGGGTGACACTAACCACGTTAATGTATATGCAGTAAAGGGTGACCTCAACGGACTGAACACCGATTCTTTTGACGATGTGGCAAGAGGTTATGAGCATTCTCAGCACATGGGAAGAGCTATAGGCGCCGCCGCCTTGTCTGTATACGCCAAATGTGACCCGGTTGAGGTGGACAAGGTTTCTTTCGGCAGATCTGTCCTGAAGGTGCCTTCTAACATGCCGAAGGCTGAGGATATGCCTCTGGCATACGAATATGCAAAGCTCCACAATGAAGGACGAGACAAGGATATACCCTATAAGGGAATGGAGCTTGTAACCGTTGTGGCTGAAGCTCTTCGAATGACAAAGCTTGAGCACGGTCCCGAAGCTTTCGATCTGGGACTAAGCGCGGTGGCATTCGGTCCCGTGGCGTTTCTTGGCATTCCCGGCGAACCTTTTACCCAGGTAGGCAGATTGATTAAGTCCGGCTCTCCTTTTGAAATGACTATTCCCACGTGCCTCACAAACGGCTCCGAAGGCTATTACCCTATGCAGGAGGCTTATGATGAGGGCGGGTATGAGGCGAGAAGCTCCCGTTTTAAAGCCGGTATCGCCGAAAGGATTGCAAAGGGCGGAGTAGAACTTTTGAAATCGATTTATTAATAATTCTAAATGAAAGGAACAGATTAAAATGAAAGCAGGATTTGCAAGACTTGACATAACACCTCCCTTTGGAACAAGGTTATCCGGCTATTTTCATGAACGCATAGCGGATGGAATAATCGATCCGCTGCTGGTCAGTGCTGTAGCCTTCTCTGACGGAGAAAAAACTGCCGCTGCTGTCAGCGTCGATGTAATCGGTATGCGCCAGGATGTGATGGACATAATAAGACATCGCGCTGCGGAAAACAACAAGATGGACTACGAGAGTATCTTTATAGCCTGCACCCACACCCATACCGGTCCTGTAATCGACAAGGGAAAATTGTTCCAGATAAACCCCGAGTATAATGAATATCTCTATTCAAGGATATCCGACGCAATCGGACTGGCTATAGCGGATATGAAGGAATGCATTGCTGAGATAGCCAGAGGAGAGGCAAAGGGCATCTCTTTCGTCCGCCGCTTCCGCATGAAGGACGGCTCCACAAGGACAAATCCCGGTAACGACCCCAATGTTGTCGGACCTATCGGTACACCCGACGAGACCGTTCAGCTTGTAAAGCTCATCCGCGATGACGCAGCGGATATAGCCATTGTCAATTTCCAGGTACATCCCGATACAGTGGGCGGCAACAGTTTCTGTTCCGACTATCCCGGCTTTGTAAGACGGACTCTTGAGGGCGCTCTGAAGGGTGAAAAGGATGGCAAGGGAGTGCATGTTATATACTTCAATGGCGCTCAGGGTGACACAAATCACGTGAATATCCATATGGCACGTAAAAAGGGCGCAGGACACGCCCAGCATATGGGCAGAGTGATTGCCGGAGCCGTGCTCAGCATATATTCCTATGCGGAACCTTGTGAATCCGATAAGGTATATTATGGCCAAATGGTCCGTGAGGTACCTTCCAACAGAGGTACGCCTGAGCAGGTGGCTGCTGCCAAGGAGCTCAATCGGTTCCATAATGAAAATCCCGAGGAATTCGCAAAGAAGTACCCCGGCATGATGAGTGCCACAGTGCTGGGAGAGGCAAACGCCTGGATAAGACATGAATTCGGTCCCGATTCTTTCGGACTTTACCTTACAAGCGTGGGATTTGGCGATGTGGTCTTTGTCGGGCTCCCCGGTGAGCCTTTCACAGATATAGGTCGCGGAATAAAGAAAGGCTCCAAGTTTAAAATGACAATCCCATGCTGCTGTGCAAACGGCGCTCAGGGATACTATCCAATGAAGTCAGCGTATGAAGAGGGAGGATATGAGGCGAGAAGCTCTAACTTTAAGGCAGGAGTTGCCGAAGCGCTGATTGAAACAGGAGTGGAGCTTGTAAACGGCCTCAAATAGGAGATAAAGAAAATGAAGGCTGGATTTTCGCGTCTTGAAATAACGCCTCCCCTTGGAATACGCATCGTGGGCTATTACAGTGAGCGGATTGCTGACGGAGTTATCGACCCTCTGACGGTAAGCGCAGTCGCTTTTTCAGATGGTGACAATACGGCAGTTGCTGTGAGCATGGATGTACTGGAGTTGCTGCAGATCACAATGGATATCATAAGAAAAAGAGCTGCACGGCGCAACAATATCCCTTACGAAGCTATCCTCCTTGCCTGTACCCATACTCATACAGGACCTCAGATTGACGAGGGGATGCTGTTTAAGACTGATCCCGCTTACAACGAGTATTTCTTTAACAGAGTTTCCGATGCCATAACTTTTGCCATTGAGGATATGAAGGAAGCAACAGTGGAGACAGTCAGGGGAGTAGTCAGGAATATAGCCTTTATCAGACGCTTTCGCATGAAGGACGGTTCCACAAGAACAAATCCAGGACTGAATCCGGATGTTGTAGCACCCATTGGCGAACCCGATGAGACAGTACAGCTAGTTAAGATAAAGCGAGAGGGAGCGCCCGACATAGCGATTGTCAACTTCCAGGTTCATCCCGATGTGATAGGAGGGACAAAATTCTGTTCCGACTATCCCGGATTTATGAGACGCACCCTTGAAGGCGCTCTGAAAGACGAAAGAGACGGTGTAAAAGTTGTATATTTCAACGGAGCCCAGGGTGATACAAACCACGTTAACCGTTTCGGGAATATGACTAAAGGTCTTGCTCACTCTGAACATATGGGAAGAGCAATAGCCGGGGCTGTATTGGCTGTATACTCACACACTGTGCCTGTGGTTTCCGACAAGGTGTATTTCGGTCAGCAAAACGCCATGGTTTATGCTAATCGTGGCACACATCAGGAGATAGCAGCCGCAAAGGCGTTTATGCGGATAAAAGATGAAAAGGGAGATAAAGCGGCAATTGACGCGAATCTTGGCATAGTGAGCCATCCCCACGCCCAGAGAATACTATGGCTTGAACATGCTCCGGAAATATTGCCCCTTTATGTAACCTGCGTGGGTTTCGGAGACGTGGCATTTATCGGTATCCCGGGAGAACCCTTTACAGAGATAGGAAGACAGATAAAAAAGAAATCGTACTTTGAAATGACGATTCCCTGCTGCAACGCTAATGGCTCGGAGGGTTACTATCCGATGAAGGATACCTTTGAGGGAGGAAGCTACGAAACAATCAGCTCAAGATTTAAATCAGGTGTCGCGGAAGTGCTCATTGATACGGCAATAGAGCTCACCCGAAAACTGAAAGGATAGCATAGAAGCCATCGGTCAAGCCGGTGGCTTCTTGCATATCATAGCTTGAATCTCGGGAGATTCCACTTGTACTTGGTGGCAAGCATTCTTATTGTGATTATAACCGCCGGACATAGTATATAAGAAGCAATAGAGGGAAGTCCGAGCCTGTATGTCAAAAGGTAAACGAGAGCGCCGATAATGGCGGCAACGGCGTATACGTGCTTTTTCAGCACATAGGGGATTGTTCCTACAAGAACATCCCGCAGAAGTCCTCCGCCAACACCTGTTATAGTGCCAACGAAAACAAGTAGGAAGCCATTGTTTCCGAATCCGGCGTTTATAGCACCTGTCATACCGACAGCTACGAATATCCCCAACCCGATAGCGTCAAATACGTTTATTACAGAGTGCAGCTTTTCAAAGTATTTCGCAAAGCTGGATTTGAAGTGAAAAAAAAGCAGAAATACAGAAACACAGGTGAGAAACGCCACAAGCACAAATGTAGGATCTCTGAATAGAGTAGGGGGCAGATACCCGAGGATAACATCCCTTGTAAGTCCGCCACCCACGGCAGTTAATACGCCTACTACTGTGGCTCCGAATATGTCAAGATCCCGTTCCATAGCGATTGTAACGCCGGAAACTGCAAAGGCGATACTTCCTATTATCTCGAATATATGTATTATTAGTTCCATACTTTCACCCTCTGTATCAAGCCTTTTTGGTAAATTTATTTCCGCAGTGGGGACAGGTGATGGATATTTTCTTTCCGAGTTTCGGTACGCGAACCGTTGTTTTACAGGTAGGACAGCGGAAGAAGCGATATTGTTTGCGCTGCTTAAAACGTATTATTCTTGTTTTAAAGAAGCTCTTTACAGGTCTGTAAACCTTTAAAAAAAGCTCATTTTCTTTGCGTCTGGCGGAAATATTTTTTGAAAGCATGCGAAAGAAGGAGATAATCAATATTGCGTATCCAACAATGAGCAGCGCCGGCATCCTGAGAAACTGAGCAAACAACACCACAATGATATAGAATATAAGAAGCGCAACGCTGAGTTGATCGGAGCCGTAGCGTCCGTACATAACCCGGCGAAACCATTCGATGAGTTTATAAAGCCATTTCATATGCATTGACCCCTTAGGTTTTATATTATAATTGTACGATAAAACAGACAAATAATCAAGTGCAAAATATAAAAATGTATGATATAATTGACAATGAAAACAATTATTGGAGGTGAGGCTGTGCTCAGCCTATATTTGGGGAAGGCCTTTTCCGGAAAGACCGAGAAAATTCTGCGCTCTGCCTGCGAAAAAGGAAGAGAAAGCGGACAGCGTGCCATAATTCTAGTGCCAGAAGGACATTCCCATACCATCGAGCGCAGGCTTTGTGAATCCTGTGGTGACTCAGCATCGCTTTACGCTGAAGTGCTTACTTTTAAACGTCTGTCCTCAAGAGTTTTAGGAGAAGCAGGAGGACTTGCCGACAAGGTGCTTGACGACTACTCAAGACTTATTATGATGAATCGAGCCTACGATGAGTCGAGCTCCCTTATGAAGGAATATAATCGCCGTACGATAAGGCCGGATGTGCTTATATCTTTCCTTGAGATTTATGATGAGCTTAAAAACTCAGGTATTTCTCCGGGCGTTATGGAG
>JAAZBA010000239.1 GCA_012514045.1 Clostridiales bacterium
TCCTATACAAGGCCGGATGATATTGAGTAGAGTCAGTACAATAGCGGTCTACCTATAGAAGTAAAACCTTCAGCACCAGTAATCACGACGTTGTTGTATCCGCTCGAACAGTGAATGATTAGATAATTTCCGTCCGCATCTCTTCCGGCTACGATGCCGATATGCTCATCATCCGGGTAAAACACGAGATCACCCGGCATTGCCTCATCCGACGAAATAGTCTGGCAATAGCTGTGTTGGGCGGCAGCACCACCCCCGTGGCTCATGATATATTCACTGTCGCTGGCATTATAAAATACCCAATCCACGAAACCTGAGCAGTCCATACCGTATGGCCGATAAGTGCCGGTAGTTGGGCTTTTATCTGCCGTAACCTTTTGAAGGGTACCCCAACGAGAATCCCAACCAATGGTCAAACTCTTGCCGCCCCAGAAGTAATTAACCTTACCGACAAGAGAGCAGGCCGCCTTTATAACCGCTTTGCGTTCTGGGGAAATTTCGTTAGGCAGGTTCCTAATAACCTTAGCAGCCTCAGCGCATATAAACGTCACTTCGCCAATCAGTTCAAGTAATGTATCCCGCTCAGCGAGCAGATCTTCCAATAAGGTTTTTTGCTTCTCTGAAAAGTGATAGATTCCCGACATATCCGCAGCAGTTTTGTGGGCTATAGTGATATGCAGGATTTTTTCTGTCCAACTATCGTCCACATCGTCGTCTGGGTTGCTGTCTGGATGGTTAATTGTTTCAACATAACTTGAGAGAGAATTCATGTCCCAGAAGACTGCTTTCAGCTTTTCGATACGTTCAGGATCAAGGGTTGCGACATCGGTTGCATTCACCTCATCACTACCGGCAACCTTCACCGCAAAGATACCGCACCATTTCCGACGAATGTGTTATGTGTGTCTTTTCCTCAGACATGATCAGACGCAGGCTGTTTTGTAAGAATGACCGCACTTGCTCTTTAATTTTTAGAGCATCCTCTTTGGGACCGGATACAGCAATCAGAAAATCATCAGCGTAGCGATTGTATTGAAGCTGTCTATACCCCTCATCCATTTCATCAAGATGGGAAGTAGTCAACATTACTTTCTGTGCTTCTTTGAATGCTTTCAGATTTTCTTCTGTGTGGGCATTTTCCAAGTTCTTTTTAGCTTTTCGGAATGCCCAGCGCACTTTATCATGGTCTTTGTGTACTTTGCGGCATCTTGAGCTGCCTTTGTCATAGCTCTGTTTTAAGTTCTGTATGAACACATCGAGTTCGTTTAAGTAGATGTTTGCCAGGATAGGGCTTACCCCGGAGCCTTGCGGTGAGCCGGAGTATGTGGAATGATATGACCATTCTTTTAAGCATCCCTCGAAACCAGACAGAGGTGTTCAGATCATCCAGCTCTCCCAGAAGACTTTTGTTCTTGACTTCAACAAGCTGTGAGAGGTAGTCTGCGTGATTGTCCTCTGCGACAAGCTCTGCCACATCGAGCAGAGCGGCTTCAAAAACACCGCTGTCACCGATCTCACCGAACTTATTTTTGAGCGTCTCCATGACTTCTGCCTCATAACGCGGCTTCATTTGCCAGAGGCTGACGGTCCTGCCGTAGTAGCTATTGGTATCCGCCACATCAAACACATGGCGCAGCTTATATCGACTGTCTCCGTCAACCAAAAGCGCGATGCCCTTGGTTCCTTTGTTGACCCAGCGGCCCAGCTTGTTCCATACCTCGATTTCGGCACACGCCGTTGCCGATGGATTCTGCGCATGAATGAGAAGCTGGTCTCCGAAGTCGTATTTATAGTTGTTCGCCGCGGTTCTGAGAAACGCCATATAGCTTTGAGCGTTGGAGGCAATCCTTGCGGACTCGTGCGCTGCCATTTCTATGATAAGCTGGTATTTGCTCGGCACGA
>JAAZBA010000292.1 GCA_012514045.1 Clostridiales bacterium
CCCAAGGGTATGCTCAAGCTTCACTATGGTCCCGGCAGACACGGCAGAGTGAACGCAGTGGAAAACCCCGAGGACTACGCTGTTGTGCCCCAGGTTTGCGAAGACGGCTGGGCGCTTACATACGAGATACCCTACAGCGTTATCCGCCGCTTTTCTCCCTCCTTTGAGGGAACATCCGGCAGCGTTATCAAAGCTAATCTCTACAAGTGCGGCGAAATGACAGAAAAACCCCACCTTGCCACCTGCTATATGATTGATATAGTGGCATATCCGAAGCCGGATTTCCACCGTCCCGAGTATTTCCGGGAAATGATATTCGAATAAGGAGAAAGCGTCAATGATTACCGTAAAAAGAGTTAATTCACGTCAGGACTTCATATCCCAAAGAGATAACTATATCGCGGGTAAAATTGAATGCTATCCCTGGGGGGGAGAATATCGCCCGGAGACGGTTTTTGCCCTTGCCTATGACGATAACAATATATATGTAAATCTCCGCACTATGGAAAGCAACCCCCGCATGACTGTCACAGAGAGAAACGGTCCTGTATGGTGCGACTCCTGCATGGAATTTTTCTGCGCTCCCGCGGACGATCTGGAACATGGATATTTCAACTTTGAAATGAACTCTTTCCCCTCTCTCCTGCTCCACTATGGACTTACCCCGGGCGACGATAAGAGGCATGAAGTTGATTACCCCATGGAGGCTTTTGAGCTTGAGTGTGAAAAGGGTAAAGACTACTGGGAGCTCTATCTCAGCGTACCGATAGCGCTTCTGAAGAGCGTCAATCAGGAGCTTTGTATAAAAAGCGGTTCCAGGATCCGCGCCAATCTCTTCAAATGCGGCGACGAGACACCTGTCCCTCACTTCGGCTGCCATTTTCCCATCGACCCGGAGGTTATTAAGGCTCCCCAGTTCCATGTGCCGGAATACTTCGGTACTCTTATCTTCGAATAAGACTTCATAAGGAATGAACAATTTTGATTGATATATCTGTATCCTCGCTTCAGAAGTTTTTTGGCGACTTTCAGCTCCTGAGGGATATCACCTTCGATATAGTCGAGGGTGAAAAGGTGGGTCTTATAGGCAAGAACGGGGCTGGAAAAACAACGCTTCTCAAGATCCTCACGTCCCTTGATGCCGGAGACGACACCACGGGACTGTTTGACGCGGGCGATGCCCATATAAATAAAAACCGTCGGGTAGGCTTTATCGACCAGATCCCTATATTCCCCTCAGAGTACACGGTGGACGATGTACTTAAAACGGCGTTCTCCCACCTTGACGATCTGAGCCGTAAAATCCGTAAACTTGAGAACAAACTATCAGAAGATACCACCGGCAGACTTCTTGAGCATTACGGTGAGCTTGTCTCCCGCTTTGAAAACGAGGGAGGCTATGACACAGAGTACGAGCTTGAAATAATCGCCAACGGCCTGGAACTAGACCGGGACATGAGGCAGAGGAAATTCTACATGCTCTCCGGGGGAGAACAGACGAGGGTCAATCTTGCAAGAGTTATACTTGAAAAGACCGACATTTTGCTCCTTGACGAGCCAACAAACCATCTGGACATTGACTCAATGGA
>JAAZBA010000222.1 GCA_012514045.1 Clostridiales bacterium
TGGACCTACATCCATACTTGTCACAGGAAGTCCTATGGAGTTTTTTATTAAAGCACTGATAATTGTGGCTGTTATTACGGCTGTCGTTTTGGTAATCAGAAAGATTGTAAAGAAGGGAGACAAATAATGGGATTTACACAAGAAACCCTTGATTTTTTGGCTGAGAACAGGATTCGCGGCGACAAAAAATGGTTCCACGAGCATAAAAGTGAATACGAAAAACTTGTAAAGGCTCCGTTTTTCGAGGTTTGTGAGGCTCTTGCCGAGACAATGCTGTCAATTGATGAGCTTCTGATTGTAGAACCTAGAAAAACACTGAGCCGTATATACAGAGACACCCGCTTCTCAAAGGATAAGTCACTCTATCGCTCTAATATGTGGATACTTTTTATCCGCGATAAAAGGCTTTCCGACGGATTTCCTGCTTTCTTTTTTGAAATCGGTCTTTGGGGATTTCATTACGGCTGCGGCTATTATGATGCCGGAAACGAACGGATGAGCATAATGAGAGACATGCTGATAGGCGGTAAACCTTTGGCTAAGAAAGCGTTTGAATCGTTCTATAATCAAGATGTATTTTCTCTTACAGGCGATAAATATAAACGTTCAAGATATTCCCAATATGATGAGCGAATGGCTGATTGGCTGGACAGAAAGAGCATATGCTTTCTGCGAAGAAGTGATGATTTTGAGATGCTCTATTCCGATGAACTGATACCTATGCTTAAGAGAGATTTTCCTCTCCTTAAGCCGGAATATGAGTTTCTCTTGAGTATTGAATCAAGAAGAAACAATTTATAAGGGAGGTAAGAACATGATTTGCACAGTACCTGAAAGCGATGTGAAAAGAGTCAAAGGCATGGGTTTTCTTCGGGATAAAACAACTCCCGATTGCTTCAACTGCCGTGTTATTACCCGCAACGGCAAGATTACAACAGAGGAATGTATAGCAATCGCAAAAGCCGCAAAGCTTTACGGCAATGGCGAGGTTGCCATGACAATACGTCAGGCCATTGAAATCCAAAAGATACCATACGGCAATATAGACCCACTAATAGCTTATTTAGCCGAATACGGTCTTGAACCTGGCGGAACAGGTCCTAAGGTACGCCCGATTGTTTCCTGCAAAGGTACAACATGCAACTTCGGACTTGTCGACACCTTTGATCTGTCTAAAAAAATCCATTATTCTTTCTATAAGGGATACAGATCTGTAAAGCTCCCTCATAAATTTAAGATTGCTGTCGGAGGTTGTCCAAATAACTGCGTTAAGCCTGATACAAATGATCTCGGTATCGTCGGACAGAGAGTGGTAAAAATTGATATAGAAAAGTGCAAGGGCTGCAAGTTGTGCCAGATTGAGAAGGTTTGCCCGATAAAAGCCGCAAAGCTTGTAGAAGGAAAGCTAGTAATCGACAGGCAGGAGTGCAACAATTGCGGCAGATGCGTAGATAAGTGTCCGTTCCATGCTCTTGACGAGTATACAGACGGCTACACCGTTTACATCGGAGGAATGTGGGGTAAGAAGACGGCAAAAGGACAACGTCTTGGTAAGATCTTTGAGTCCGAGGAAGAAGTTCTTTCCGTTGTGGAGAAGTCCATACTTCTGTACAAGGAGAAGGGAATTCAGGGCGAACGCTTCAACGATACAATTAGGCGGCTTGGCTTTGAAAATGTTGAGAGTCAGCTCATTTCGAATGACATACTCGCAAGAAAAGACAAGATAATTAATGGTTAAAAGAGTTTCCTCGTTATTGCTCATTCTATTGTTTCTGACCTCCTGTACCGTCCGAAAAGATAATAAGACAGTATATTACACCTTTACTGACTATTTTGGAAATGAGGTGTCGCTTTACAAAAAACCTGAGAAGGTTGCGGTACTAATGTCATCTTTAGCGGACATATGGAAATTGTCAGGTGGTGAAGTGAGCATCACAGTGGGTGAAACTTTGGAGCGGGGAATTGCTTCATCTGATGCTGTCCTCGTAGACAAAGGAGCCGGTAAGAGTATTGATATAGAAGCGTTGCTTGCAGCTCAGCCTGATTTTGTTGTCTGCTCAGCTGATATCTCAGCACAACTTGAGGTGTGCCGGCTATTAAACGGCACAGGTATTCCCTGCGCTGCCATGAGGGTGGAGACCTTTGATGATTATCTCGAAACACTTCGTATATTTACGGAGATCACCGGAAAAACAACGCTGTATGATGAACACGGTATAGAAGTAGGGAATAGGATCAAGGAGATAAAGAACCGTACGTCAGGCTTTGACGGGGAAAAAGTTCTGTTTATTCGAGCTGGTTCAAAACAGTCCGCGGTAAAGGCTAAAACTGCCCGTGAGCATTTTGCCTGTGTGATTCTTGATGATCTGGGAACACATAACATTGCTGAAAACGCAACTGTGTTGCTCGACGGGCTGAGTATAGAGGAGATTATCAAAGAAAATCCGAAGCATATATTTATAACCTCCATGGGTGATGAGGAAGCATCAAGAGCGTATATGGAGAGCCTTTTCGCGCTTCCCCAATATAAAGCGCTTGACGCTGTTAAAAATGGCAACTGTCACTACCTGCCAAAGGAGCTGTTCCAATATAAGCCTAACGGAAGATGGGCTGAAGCATATGAATACATTTGGAAAATCCTGTATAGTGAAGAATAACAAAGCAATACTTATCCTAGCGCTTATTGCTACGTCTCTTATGTCGCTTATTCTTGGGAGCAGCCAAATGGGCTTACGTGAATTAATGTCAGGACTGTTTATGCGTGAAGGTTTTGATACAGTATCAGTGATTATTTATCATGTAAGACTGCCCAGACTATGCGCATCAATATTGTCGGGGATAGGTCTGTCCCTCTCGGGAGTGCTCCTTCAGAGCATAACAGACAACAAGCTTGCAAGCCCCGGTATAATCGGCGTGAATTCAGGAGCCGGATTTGCTTCCATAATGCTTCTATACTTTTTACCAGTGTTCTTTTATATCCTTCCCTTTGCCGCTTTCGCAGGAGCTTTTTTGTCAACGCTTGTAATCCTTGGGTTATCGCGTTTAGCGGGAGACAGAAAATCCACGTTAATCCTTGCCGGTATCGCTATGCAGTCCCTTCTCGGAGCAGGCATATCCTTTATATCAATGCTTGACAGCGATGTTTTGACGTCATATAATTACTTTTCCATCGGCGGATTTTCGGGAGTTCTGATTGCCGAGTTGATTGTCCCGGCGATAATCATTGTTGTCTGTCTTTTGATATCTCTTCTACTTTCGGGGAAAATAGAACTTATTTGTCTCGGTGACGCTTATGCCTCATCCCTTGGAGTGAGAGTCAAATTGTTGCGGCTTGTTTGTGTTATATGTGCCAGCGCCTCTGCCGCGTCTGTAGTCAGCTTCGCGGGTCTTCTCGGGTTCGTAGGGCTGATTGTTCCCCACATAGCGAGATACTTGACAAAAGGCGGTACTAGGGCTGTTGTTACCACATCGGCTCTTGTAGGGAGCATACTTGTAACTCTCGCAGATCTTTTGGGAAGAACTGCGTTTGCGCCGACTGAGGTGCCTGTTGGCATAATTATGGCGCTCTTAGGTGCTCCGTTCTTCCTTATTCTGCTTATCGGAGGGAGGAAGAAAGGTGCTTGAACTTAAAAATGTTGGTATATCATACGGGAAAAGGGAAATCCTTAAGGATGTCAGCTTCTCGATAAAGAAAAAACAGGTAACAGCTCTCCTCGGGAAAAACGGCAGCGGGAAATCTTCTCTCATCTCAGCAATTAACCTTATGATACCATATCGAGGTAAAATTCAGCTGCTCGGAAGGGATATCAAAGAGTATACATCGCGGGAGAGAGCATCTCTTGTGGGAATACTTCATCAGAACACTCCCGCTCCTCACGTTACCGCAGGAAGGCTTATTGAATATGGAAGATCTCCTTACCTTTCTCTTTCGGGAAAATTCAGTGAACGTGACAGAGAAGCTATATCCCAAGCGATTGAGCTTACTGACACGAGAGATTTGCTCAACAGGTTTGTTGATACACTTTCTGGAGGTGAACGGCAGAAAGTGTTTCTTGCCATGGTGATCTCGCAGAATACACCATTAGTAATCCTTGACGAGCCAACTACATATATGGATGCGGAGCATGAGCGGAGTTTTCTTCGGCTTATACAGAGGTTAAGCAATGATAAAACAGTCCTTGTTGTAATGCACGATCTTACAAATGCCGCCGAGATCGCTGATAATGCCGTAATCTTTCACAATAATACTGTGGCATATAGCGGCAATGTAGAGGAATGTATAACAACAGGTACTATAGAAGATATATTTGCCGTAACCAGGCGTGATGTAAAAAGAGCAGGAAAAACACATCATATTTTTACAAGCTTTTAGCTTAGAACAGCTTTACAATCAATAGTTAAAGCTGTATAATATTATTGGTTGAATATTATTTTAGAAAGAGGGATATATAATGAAAATCATTAAAACAAAGTGCTACGATGAAATGAGCAGACATGCCGCAAACATCATTGCGGCTCAGGCTATTATAAAGCCCACAAGCCTTTTTGGGTTCGCTACAGGCTCCACACCTCTCGGAACATATAAGGCTCTCATTGAGAAGAACAAAGCTGGTGACGTGGATTTCTCTGGCTGCAAGACGGTCAATCTCGACGAGTATGTCGGTCTTTCAGGGGATAACGAACAGAGCTACTACTACTATATGCACAAGAATCTGTTCTCACAGATTAACATCAACCCTGCCAACACCCACCTCCCCAACGGAAAGGCTAAAGATATAGACGCTGAACTTAAGGCATACGATGCTCTAATTGCTTCTATGGGCGGTATCGACCTCCAATTGCTGGGACTCGGCCACGATGGTCATATCGGATTCAACGAACCAGCCGATCATTTCTCAAAAGGCACAAACTGTGTAGAGCTCACAGAGATGACAATTGAGGCAAATAAGCGGTTCTTTGCATCTATAGACGATGTTCCACGCAAAGCTATCACAATGGGTATGCGTGAAATCATGCAAGCAAAGAAGATAGTATTTATTGTATCCGGAAAAGACAAAGCTGAAATACTCTACAAGTCTGTATTTGGCAAAATTACTCCTGAGGTTCCGGCTTCCATTCTGCAGCTCCATCCCGATGTAACCCTCATAGCTGACGAAGCTGCTATGAAGATCATAACCGAAAAAGGACTTGCATAAAAGAATAGTCAAACGCTCGTCGGCATTGGCTCGGCGAGCGTTTTTACATATAAAAAAGCCTTCCGATACATTTATGGAA
>JAAZBA010000345.1 GCA_012514045.1 Clostridiales bacterium
ATCAAGTTTGTCAATGAAATTGCCAAGCGGATCAATAACGATCCCGAGGTAAATGAGATCATCAAGGTGGTCTTCGTCCAGAACTACAATGTATCAAAGGCTGAACTGCTGTTCCCGGCCGCGGATGTCTCAGAGCAGATTTCCACTGCAGGTATGGAAGCTTCAGGCACCGGTAATATGAAGTTTATGATGAACGGCGCTTTGACACTCGGTACTATGGACGGCGCGAATATCGAAATTTCAGAAAAAGCCGGACTAGAGAACATATACATTTTCGGCGCCACGGTGGAAGAGCTTGAACGCATTAAACCTTCATACAATCCATATTGGCAGTACGAGAATGTCAAGGGCTTAAAACGTGTTGTAGACAGCCTGGTAGACGGAACCTTCCACGACGACGATTCCGGTATCTTCCGCGATCTATACAACAGTTTGTTAAGCGGAACGTCCTGGGAGAAGGGTGATACCTACTACGTGCTTGGAGACTTTGAAGATTATCGCAGAGTCAAAGATCAGGTAGCGGAAGACTATAAGGATAAAGAGAACTGGAATCGCAAGTGCTGGATCAACATCTGCACCTCTGGACATTTTAGTTCAGATCGCACAATTCGGGAATATGCCACTGAAATCTGGAAAATCGATCCCATTAAACTTTAAGACATTCAAATCTTTGATCAGAGAAGCAACGCACTTTTCCATCCGGAACGGGGCGTTGCTTCTTATCTATGGTTTTTCAAAGAATTAGACGATGTTGCTCGGGGGTAAGTTCGAATCGTTGCACAGTGGTTCGGAGAATCTTGTCAGCACAGACCAGCAGATCAACCGCCTGATCCCCTGGCGTCCAAGGGAGATCTTCTTCATAAAGCTGCCAGCCTCGACAGGGAGCCAAAGTCAAAGCTTTCCCTGAAAGTCGCTGTAAGTAACGATCATAGTAGCCGCCGCCATAGCCAATACGGCCTCCTTTGGAATCAAAGAGTAAGCCAGGTACCACCACGAAAGTGTCACAAACAGCTTTGGCCTCAAAATCCGTATGCAGTACGTCTGCTGAGTTGCGGGTCTGCCAAATGCCCCAGTTATCTCGCTCAAGAGCGCTCCAGAGAATTTCGTCATTCTTTATAGGCAGACGATAGCCATTCATGCAAGCTCCTTCCTGGACACTGCATTCAACTCGTGGAATATATAGTTGAATATCCGGCCTGCGAAGCAATAATTTCTCCATCAAGGGAAGGGTGGGGAATTCATCGGTAATGGCGAAATAGACAAGTACGCGCGCATCCCTTGGTGCTGTCGACAGGAACTCCAGTAGTCTTGCCGTAATGATTTCGTCCTCAGCAGCAGAAGAACGTTCTTTACGCAGGATTTTGGCCTTGTGACGCAAAGCCTTCTTCGCATTTAGAAGCTCAGCGTAGGCGAAACGATCGTTTCCATCCATCTTCATAGAATCCACCTGAAAATCACTCCATTCATTCCGTTTCCTAAGTATAATAATTATACGTTACAGTGTGCACAGAAGTGAATCTCTCAGATCGAGAAGCAGAAAGATGAGGCGAAGAACATGAAGAATCGCAAACGGGAAGCTGGTCAGGAGACGATGTCGACTGGCTCTCCGAAGCCAAAGCGTCGGTTTAGCATATTCACACTTCTGCTAGACCTGATTATTATTGGCCTAATAGCGGGCGGCTCGTATCTATTGCTTAAGCCCATGTACATCGCCTGGCGGCAGGATCAAGTGATGCTAGAGCTAGCCAAGGTCGTCGAGAACGAGGCTTCTATTGATGATCCCGAGGGAATATGGGTAGATCCCTACGCGAATGCGATTGAAGGTGAAGCTTGGGAAAGTTTTGGCGATAATACCGAACCTGACACGAGTGGCAGCACGCAGAATACCGCCGCGATACCCGAAAAAGTCAAGCTCGAACCGCTGGGTAAACTGCAAATTGACAGCATAGAAATGAATTTGCCGCTGTTGCGCGGGGCGAAGATAATTCCATTGCGTTATGGCGCAGGCTGGTATGAAGCCTCCGCTCCTATCGGAGGAACGGGGAGAGCTACGATCCTCGGGCATTCAATGGCTGTTAATCAACGCTTTTTTTCTAGACTTCCCGATGTTAAGGTCGGCGAAAGTGTGCGAATTGTCGAAGCGGGGCAAGTGTTAACCTATGAGATCTACGATATTCGCTATATACCTGAAGAACGTTTAGGTGAGTTTCTTATCCAGCCTAAGGTGGCATCCGAAATCATGCTGGTGACATGCTATAACAAACCTGCCTGGGATCAACGTCTTCTGGTGTTTGCCAAACTCGTTGATGTGAACCCAATTTGATTGGAACATAACTGAAAAATTCACAACTGTTGTCGCCTGCTTACATGCAAGCTTTTTTGTATAAGGTCTTGAAAAAATGTCTATGCATGTTATACTAAGGTTAATACAAAATATGATATATACTATACTTGTTAGATTGTGTTTAGGTCAAGAGTGAATTTTTATGCTTAGGTAACGCGGTATCAAGGGAGCACTTTGGCTAATAGTGAAAATTCTGTATAAAATATAAAAAATATTTTCAACTTCTCCTAACACTATTGACGTATGTTATGAATTAATTTACACTAGTCACATAGACACAAAAAGCATTTACTGTGACATCCGAAAAGTAAGAAAGAGTACAGCCGCAAGGCAGTCAAAAGAGGGGAATTATGCATCAA
>JAAZBA010000268.1 GCA_012514045.1 Clostridiales bacterium
CAAAAAGAGCCAGGGCATATCCACTTCAAAAAAGAATGCAGGATAACCTTCCCATACATGGAGGCTCAGCTCCACCCCGAGATCTGTCATCATTATGGGCAGATCGTATTCACCGTCATCCTCTTCCTCCTCATAGATAGATTTTATCTCATCAATGAGACTGCTCATATCTCCACGAGGAATAAAGGGATAATACCCAATGTAACATATACTCTGCTGCGGCACATCAATGCTGTCAACTCCCACATCTCGGAACATGACCGGATTTATGCCGAAGGGCATAAGCGTCTCCTCCAGCTCTTTCCGCCGTATATCAATGTTCTTTTTAAAGTTAGCGACCGCAGCGTCCATCCTCTCGTCTGCAGAGAAAGAACTATACAGTTTCTCCGTTGCAGCCACATCAATATCCAGCGAAATATCGCCGATTTTAAATTTCATATCTACGCCTCCCTGTTTAAAAGCGGTTTTCCATTTATTATTATACATTTACCCCGTTCTTATTCTGTTCCGTTTTCGTTCCATAGGTATTACTAATCCGTTATTATTCATTTTTTTAATATAACATCGGGGAAAAACGCATGACATAAAGGAAACGGGCTCAATAATATGAATTACCAAAAACTGTAAACTCTGATTTGCGTTCCGGGAAGAAAGCACGGCGCCGATTCTCCAGATACTCCTGTTAAAACGCCAACGGTCATATTTGCTTTTGCAGGGTAGTATTTTCATGATAAATGTGTTATACTTTCGTTCGGAGGTGGTTATATGAACCAAGAAAAATTTGGCGCTTTTCTCATACAGCGCCGTACCCAAAAAGGATTGACTCAGGAAGCTCTCGGACGGAAGCTCAGCGTAACCAAAGAGATAATCTCCCGTTGGGAACGTGGACAAGGGATTCCGAACATATCGCTTTTTGAACCTCTTTCCAAGGCGCTTCAAGTATCGGTGTCTGAGCTTATCTCCGGGACTATTATTGAAAACAAAAACATATCCTCAAACCTCCGCCGCTCCAAGTTCTATGTCTGCACTCTCTGCGGCAACGTAATCCACGCAACCGGTGAAGCGGTCATATCCTGCTGCGGTATTTCTCTTTCTCCCCTCGAAGCGAAAGAGCCGGATGAAGAACATAAAATCACCCTCACTCCTGTGGAAGACGAACATTTTATAACCATAGACTACAAAATGACAAAATCACACTACATATCTTTTATCGCCTTCGTCTCCGGGGACAGACTCAGACTTGTGAAACTCTACCCCGAGGGGAATCCCGAGACAAGAATCAGCATCCGGGGCGGTGGCTCCCTTTATATATACTGCAACAATCACGGACTTATCAGAATGAAGGTATAAGATGCGAAAACTAAGGATCAACGTTTCCGGCGGTTATGATGTTCTTATCGGGTCGGGGCTGCTTCTCTCTCTTGGGGAACAGATCGCAAAAATGGGCGCTGAAAAAGCCTGCATAGTCTCCGACGACAATGTTTTTCCTCTATATGGCGATATCCTTGTCTCTTCCCTCGCCGACACGGGTGTCAAAGCGGAAAAATATGTCATACTCCACGGAGAGCGAAGCAAAAATCTCAATGTCTATGCCTCTCTTATGGAGCGGATGCGTGATTTCCGCCTTTCGGGAAGCGATGTCCTCATAGCATTAGGCGGGGGTGTTGTGGGTGATTTGGGAGGCTTTGCCGCCTCCACCTATCATCGTGGAATTCCCCTTGTGCAAATCCCCACCTCGCTTTTAGCCTGTGTGGACTCCTCGGTTGGGGGAAAAACGGCGCTCAATCTCCCCTCTGGTAAGAACCAACTCGGTACATTTTATCAGCCGTCCCTGGTTATCTGCGACATTGATACGCTGCATACGCTCCCAACGGAGGAGTACCGCTGCGGCAGCGCGGAAATCATCAAATATGCCATACTGGAGAGTGAGGATTTCCTGCGAGAAATTACAGACAACAGTATAGGCGACATGTATGAAGTTGTTATATCCCGTTGCGTTGATATAAAGAGGCGTTATGTAGAGGCGGATGAGTTTGATCGGGGAAAACGAATGCTTCTTAACTTCGGTCATACCCTTGGACACGCCATAGAGGCTGAATCAAACTATTCCGTATCCCACGGCTGTGCCGTCGCGGCGGGAATGGGAGCGATCACCTCTCTTTGCGTGGAAAAGGGTATCTGCAGTGGTGACACAGAGAAACTTCTCCTTTCCGCACTTGATAAATACAGCCTGCCCTCCGCTCTTATGTACCCCTTGGACAGGCTTCTGCCCCTTATCCTCAACGACAAAAAATCACGGGAGGGGAAAATACGGTTTGTTCTGCTCTCCCAAATTGGCAATTGTTTTATTCATGAGATTCATGAAGAGGAGTTAGATCTGTGGTTAAGGAACGGAGGCTTGAAATGAATATTATACTCGGACACGGCAGAAGAAGCGGAGAAATGATAGTTCCTTCTTCAAAGTCCCATACCCTGAGGCTCCTTATCTGCGCCACACTTACGGAGCAAATGAACGAAATAGTCTGCCCCGGCTCCTGTGACGATATAGACGCCGCTGTCTCCTGTCTTAAAGCCTTGGGCTCGGATATAACACAAGAGGATGAGGGCGTTATCACCGTAGGCAGATTTGAGCCCGGGAATGAGGCAGTTTTAAACTGCGGAGAAAGCGGCTCAGCGCTTCGATTTTTCCTGCCCTTGGCCTGCGCTCTCGGAGTAAACACAAGGCTGTACATGAGGGGTAAGCTGCCCTCCCGCCCGATTTTACCCCTATGCGACGCTTTGACACAGAACGGCGCAGAAATCCTGCGCTATGACGACTATATCTCCTGCCGGGGAAAGCTTCAAAGTGGGGATTATATTCTCCCCGGGAACGTGTCCTCCCAGTTTATTTCCTCTCTTCTCATGGCGCTGCCTTTGCTTGAAGGCGACAGCATCATAACTGTTACAGGCCGAATTGAGTCGGCGGGATACATCGCCATGACGGAGGAATCCCTTCGCTTAAGCGGTATTAGCTTTCTAAAGGAGGAAAATCGCTACATTATTCCCGGAAACCAAAGGTATTCTCTTCCAAAGCTTGTACGCGCAGAGCCTGACATTTCCGCCGCCGCTTTTCCCCTTTGTATTGGCGCGTTGTCGGAGCGCGGCGTTACGGTTCGCGGTATCGGAGAGAAAACAACCCAGCCCGACGGTGAGATAATCAGTATTCTTACCGCTTTCGGCGCACTCGTTTCCTTTGACGGAAACGACATCACCGTAAGCAAAGGTTCTTTCAGTCATTTTAAAATGGACGCCTCACGTACCCCCGACCTTGTGCCGCCTCTTTGCGCCCTTGCCGCGGCGGCAGGGTGCGATTTTACAGCTTACAACTGCGAAAGACTATCCTTAAAAGAATCGGACAGGATTTCCTCCTGTATTGATACAATAAACAGCCTCGGAGGGGTCGCGTACCGTGAAGACAATAGCATTGTAGTCAAGGGAAAAATCCCGCTTCCCGGCGGGATCGTGTCCTCGTGTAGAGATCACCGCATCGCTATGATGGCAGCTGTTATCTCCTGCGGATGCGCGGGAGACGTAATTATAACAGATGGGGAATGTGTCGCGAAATCATATCCCGATTTTTGGGAGCAATTTAAGAAACTGGAGGAAGAATAAGTGAACAGCTGGGGAAATTGTATCCGCCTGACTCTGTTCGGTCAGAGCCATGGCAGCGCCATAGGTATGACGCTTGACGGTATCCCGGCGGGGTATCATATCGATTTCGATCGTCTGCAATCTTTTATGGACCGTAGAGCGCCGGGGAGAAACGAGCTGACAACAAAAAGGCGGGAAGATGATGTTCCCGAGTTTCTGTCGGGACTTTCGAAAGGTTTCACCTGCGGCGCTCCCATCACTGCCATTATCCGCAACCGCGATATAAAGGCCTCGGATTATGACAAATTCCGGGATATACCCCGGCCGGGACACGCAGATTATACTTCATATATTAAGTATGGTGAGCATCGGGACATATCCGGCGGAGGTCACCTTTCCGGACGGATTACCGCTTCTTTGTGTATAGCCGGTGGTATCTGCCTCCAGCTTCTCAGCGAGCATGGGATTGAAATCGCCGCCTGTATCGATTCGATCGGCAGTATTAAGGATAACGACAATTTTAACGAACTTATAAAAGAAGCGAGATCAAGGGGCGATTCCGTCGGAGGCACCATAGAGTGCGTTGTTTCCGGCCTTCCCGCCGGGCTGGGTGATCCGATTTTCGGGGGAATGGAGAACCGTATCTCCTCCCTTGTGTTTGGGATTCCTGCTGTGAAAGGCATCGAGTTCGGCTCCGGCTTCGATTTCGCCGCCATGTACGGAAGCGAGGCAAATGACGAGTATTACATCTCTGAAGGCAAAATAAAGACAAAAACCAACAACTGCGGCGGTATCCTGGGAGGCATTACAAACGGTATGGAGCTTACCTTCAAGGTGGCGATTAAACCTACGCCTTCGATTGCAATTGCTCAAAGAAGCGTAAAATTATCCTCCATGGAGGAGACCGAACTTACTGTTTCAGGCCGTCACGACCCCTGTATAGTGCCTCGGGCAATGCCCTGCGTTGAAGCCGCGGCAGCGCTTGCGGTATATGACGCTCTTTTATCCCGGAGAATGGAGACAAACCTATGACTGAATTCAGAAAAAGAATTGACGAGATAGATAAAAACATCGTGTCACTCTTCCTTGAACGAATGGAGGTATCCTCACAGATCGCAGGATATAAGAGAGAGCACAATCTTCCCATATTTGATAGAGCTCGGGAAGAAGCAAAGCTTGAAAACGTCTCCTCTATGTCTACACCGGAGCTTAGGGAGTACACAAAAAGGCTTTACCGCTGCCTGTTTGAACTTAGCCGCGATTATCAAAGCGAGCTTCTTGCCGGGGAGAAAGAAAGATGATGCGCTGCGGTCTTTTGGGGAAAAACCTGAGCCACAGCTATTCTCCCATGATACACAGCCTGCTCGGAGACTATGAATACACCCTCTATGAGCGGCAGGAGGAGGACATATCTGCTCTGCTTCGTGAGGAGGATATAACAGGACTGAATGTCACAATCCCCTACAAAAAAACAGTTATCCCCTACCTTGACCGTCTTTCTCCGGAAGCGGAGAAAATACAAAGCGTAAACACTGTTGTCAGGCTGCCGGATAGTACTCTTTTCGGGGATACAACAGATGTTTACGGCTTCACGGCAACGCTCAGGCGATATGAAGTTGATGTAAAGAACAAAAAGGTACTTGTGTTGGGGAGCGGAGGAGCGGGCGCCGCCGTTGGCGCCGCGTTGGATGCCTTGGGAGGAGAGTACACGGTCATCAGCCGTAAGGGAGAGCATAACTACGGCAACATGTCTCTCGATGCCGAAATTATTATAAACGCCACTCCCGTTGGGATGTATCCGGACACGGAGCCTGCTCCGGTGGATCTGTCAGCGTTTCCCCGGTGCGAATGGGTGCTTGACCTTATCTATAACCCCGCCAGAACAACTCTTCTCTGCCAGGCGGAGAGCCTCGGCATGAAGAACGCGAACGGACTCTATATGCTTGCAGCCCAGGCAAAAAGAAGCTCTGAGCTTTTCACCTCGAGCGCTCTTTCCGACAGTATTGTTGATTACGTCTGCCGGGCTGTTTCCTTAAGAAACGAGAACATCGTACTCATCGGTATGCCCGGCTGCGGGAAAAGCAGCGTGGGAAAAGCTCTGTCGGATCTTTCCAGTCGTGAGCTAATTGATTCAGATGAAGAAATACAGAAAATCACAGGTATGAGCCCGGAGGAGATAATCACATCAAAGGGTGAGGAGGAATTCCGGCATGTTGAAATCGAAGTCCTCAGACGAATCGGCATGCTGTCGGGAAAAATCATCTCCACCGGCGGCGGCGCCGTGACAATGGAGGAGAATTACCTCTCCCTGCACCGCAACGGTTATATTGTATGGCTTCGCCGCCCTGTGTCACTTTTATCAAGGGAAGGGCGTCCTCTTTCCATAGGAAATCTTGAGGAGCTGTATCGTAAAAGAGAGAGAATGTACCAACGATTCCGCGACGCGGAGGTATCGAATACATCCGTCCCCGGCGAGGCTGCGGAGGAAATCCTTCGTATATTCATGCAGAATTTACTTTTTAACCTGTAGATACACACGATTATACCTGTATATATGCATCATTTTATAAGCAGTTGTTATGCCTTCATGATGCGCTATAGTCAGAGCGTTCAGGTTTTCTGCAAATAAACCATTAAAAACCGGCTGTTTTTCCATTGACAATTTTACTGTAAGATATTATAATAAATTTTGTGGCAAAAATTGACAATGGAGGTATGCAGATGAACGCATACATGCAAAGAGTACTTGACGAAGTAAAAGCACGCAATCCCAGCGAACCGTTATTCCTGCAGACAGTTGAAGAGGTTTTCAAATCTATTGAACCTGTCGTTGAAAAACATCCGGAATATGAAAAATACGCTGTTCTTGAACGGCTTTGCGAACCTGACCGCCAGGTTGCGTTCCGTGTCGTATGGACAGACGATGAGGGTAAAACCCATATAAATCGTGGTTTTCGTGTACAATTCAACGGATCTATAGGTCCCTATAAGGGCGGGCTTCGTTTCGCGCCCAATGTAACACTTGACACGATGAAGTTTCTGGCCTTTGAGCAGACCTTTAAGAACAGCCTCACGGGCATGCCTATCGGTAGCAGCAAGGGAGGAAGCGATTTTGATCCCAGAGGCAAGAGCGACATGGAGATTATGCGCTTCTGCCAGGCATTCATGACAGAGTTGTGGCGTTATATCGGCCCCGATGTGGACGTGCCCGCCGGCGACATTGGTGTTGGTTCCCGTGAGATAGGCTATCTCTACGGCCAGTATAAGCGTATAAAAGCCGTTTGGGAAAACGGAGTAATCACAGGCAAGGGGCTCAGCTACGGCGGTTCTCTTGTTCGCCCCGAAGCAGCCGGTTATGGCGCCATTTACTACCTCTGTGAGGTGCTGAAGCGCTTCGGCGAGGACATCAAGGATAAGACAGTTGCGGTTTCCGGTTTCGGCAACGTAGCATGGGGCGTATGTAAGAAAGTCGCTCAGATGGGCGGCAAGGTCGTTACCATCTCAGGTCCTGATGGATACTGCTACGACCCCGACGGGGTGGTAACAGACGAAAAGATATCATATCTCCTTAAAATGCGTGAATCCGGACGTGACAGAGCTCAGGATTACGCTGACAAGTTCGGCTGTGAGTTCGTGCCCAAATCCAAGGTATGGGGAGTAAAGGTTGATATCGCCATGCCCTGTGCATACCAGAATGAAATCGGTATGGCTGAGGCTCAGCAGATCGTGGCAAACGGTGTAAAGTACTACATTGAAGTTGCCAATATGCCCACCACAAACGAAGCTCTTAACTATCTCAAGGAGCATTGCGTTGTGGCTCCCTCCAAGGCAGTTAACGCCGGCGGTGTTGCCATCTCCGCTCTTGAGATGATCCAGAACTCTATGCGCTACAACTGGACGGAGGAAAAGGTTGACAATAAACTCCATCAGATTATGACGAGCATCTACGATGTTTCCGTTGACGCTGCCGAGCAGGCAGGTTTTGGCTACGATCTTGTAGCCGGAGGAAATATCGCAGGCTTCCTTAGGGTTGCCGATGCGATGATCGCGCAGGGTATAGTATAATCATGGTTTTAAACCGCAGTCGGACCGTTGCAGGCGCCGGCTGCGGAATTTTTACATGGGAGGTAAATCACAATGAAACCTTTGTTGTCTTTTCTTTCCCTGAGGGAAAAAATCGGTCAGACACTCTGCTTTAACCAGTATCTGCTGAAGGACATTGAGGATGTGGGAGATTATTTTTCAAAGAATCCCGCCGGCTCCATGTATGTCAGGGGTGTCAAAGCCATCGATTTCCAAAAACACTCCTGCGTTGTCTCCGAAGATCCCCAGGAAAACTTCTACGAGCTGATCGATAAGATCAACGCCTCCATGAAAATCCCCATGATTGCGGCGGGTGACGCTGAAAAGGGGATAAACACCTTCCCCGGACATCCGAAAATCACCTCCGCCACCGGTATAGGCGCCACAAAATCACCGGAGCTGGCATATGAGCTGTTCAACACTTTAGGAAAAGACCTTAAAAGCACAGGCATCGGCTGGCTGTGGAGCCCTGTGGTGGACAACCCCTCTCCCTTCTGCGCGGTAAGCCTAACCCGCGCATACTGCGCCGATCTTGAGCTTTTCAAAAAGCTTGCGGTGGCGGAAATCAAAGGGCTTCAGGACGCGGGCATTCCCGCTACCCTAAAGCACTTTCCGGGCTCCGACAAAGATGAGTACAGAGATTCCCATTTTGCCCCCCAGAACATAAACCAATCCTTTGATGAGTGGTTTGAGCGTCAGGGATGCCTCTTCCAGGCAGGCATTGACGCGGGAGTAGACGCCGTTATGATCTCCCACGGCGCGTTCTCCGCCGTTGACGGCCACATTGAGGCGGGAAGCTACATACCAGCCACCCTTTCTTACAAGATAATAACGGAGCTCCTAAAGGAGAAGATGGGCTTCAAGGGTGTTGTTATCACTGACGCGGTTGAAATGAAAGGGCTCACCGCCGTATACCCTAGGGAGAAGCTTTATGTGGAGCTGCTGCGAGCCGGAAACGATATGCTTTTGGCTCCCGAACTTCTTGATTATGTGGATATCGTGGAGCGCGCCGTCCTTTCCGGCGACCTGCCTGAGAGCAGAATCGATGACGCCTGCGAGAGAATCCTCGCCATGAAGGAGCATTACGGTTTCCTTAAGGAAGACTACGCGCTGCGTCACCACACAAGGGAAGAGCGCAAATCCCTTGTGGACGCCATGACAGCGGTGAATAAAAAAATCGCCCCCAAGAGTATTACCCTTGTGGCGGACAGAAATTACGCCCTCCCTATAAAAGATGTAAAGAAAGTCAAGATTATCTACTTCGGCTATGACGAATCCTCCTACGCTAACCTTGACGCCATGATCGACCGGTTTTCGGAATATGGAGCTAAAGCGGACAAGCAGAAGCTGGTGAGGGACGATATAAAGACCATCGCCGAGGAGTATGACCTTATCGTCTACGCATCATATATCGGTCCCCACTCCCCGCACGGAGGCCCGGCGTTCTACAGACAGGAGTGTATTTCTCTGCTGTATGCCATGACTGAGGGCAGAGAAAAGTCTGTGGGCATCGGCATAGGCTCACCATATACATATTTTGACTATTTCTCCTCCGTTCCGGTGTACGTAAACGCCTATACCTCAAACCCGGAAACTCTTGAAGCCTTTGTTGACGTGCTCTACGGCAAAGTAATTCCTGAAGGGACAAGCCCCTACCCCTTGAATCCTATAACAGGCACAAACAGAGTATAGACAGCTATAATACCAGGCTGCGATATTTGATTATATCGCAGCCTGTGTTTCTTTTTTATGTTTCGTATCCGGCAAACTGGCTCTGGTAGAGGTTATAGTAGCTTCCGCCTCTCGCAAGGAGCTCGGAGTGGCTTCCAATCTCAACCACCGTTCCTCCGTCGATAACCACAATCCTGTCCGCGTCACGGATTGTGGACAAGCGGTGGGCTATGATAAGGGAGGTGCGGTTCTTCATAAGTTTGTTCATGGCGATGCCTATCTGCATCTCCGTCCTTGTGTCAACGGAGCTTGTGGCTTCATCAAGGATGAGGATCGCGGGATCCGCCAATACAGCTCTCGTTATGGCAAGGAGCTGACGCTGTCCTCCCGACAGATTGGAGCCCGATTCGCTGAGCACCGTATCGTACCCTTGGGGCATCAGCTCGATAAAGCGGGCAGCTTCCACGTGTCTGGCGGCTTCTTCTATCTCTTCCATGGTGGCTCCCTCGCGGCCGTAGCTCAGGTTGTTGGTGATGGTGTCGGAAAACAGCACCGTATCCTGAAGCACAATGGCGATGTTCTTACGCAGCGAATTTTTATCCACAGACATGATGTCTTTTCCGTCGATGAGAATCCTTCCTTTATCGATGTCGTAGAAGCGCAAAAGAAGATTGACAACCGTTGTCTTGCCTGAGCCCGTAGCGCCTACTATGGCGATTTTCTCTCCTGCCTTAATGTCTAAATTGAAGTCCCTTAGCACTATCTCGTCCGGCTTGTAGGAGAACTCCACATTCTCAAAGGTGATATTGCCTTTGATGTCGGAAAGCTTAGTCTTACCTTCGTTTACCTCGTTTGGTGTGTCCATAATCTCGAACACACGCTCAGCGCCGGCGATGGCGTTCTGAATCTGGGCATACTGGTTCGCCACCTCATTTATGGGGCGGGAGAACTGCTTGGAGTAAAGGAGGAAAGCCTGGATAACACCGATAGTGATAACCCCGTTAAAAGCCAGATATCCGCCTGTTACGGCAATTATCAGGTAGCCTAAGTTTCCTATAATGTTCATTACCGGACCCATTATGCCTCCGAATATGGCGGCGCGGATGCCTGTATTTTTCAGGTTGTTGGATATTTCGCTGAATTCATCCACGGCGGCTTTCTCCTTGGAGAACGCGAGCACCGTCTTATATCCTGTAATCATCTCCTCCGCCTGACCGTTTAGTTCGCCTAAAAGTTTCTGCTGCTTTGAATAGTATTTTCTGGCGAACTTTGCGATATTAGCGGAAGCCACAATCGTGAGAGGTATGGTGACCATGCTGACAAGGGTCATAAGGGGGTTATACATCAGCATGATCGTGATGGTGCCGATGATGGTGATAACGGCAGAGACAATGCTGGCAAGTGACTGGGACACGGCGGTGGAAACACGGTCGATGTCGTTTGTCATGCGGCTCATTATGTCGCCGTGGCGGTGGGTATCCAGATAGGATATGGGAAGATGGACGATTTTGTTGAACAGATCCGTTCTCATCTTCTTTACCACCGACTGGGACAGCTTCGCCGTGAGGATATTCTGAGTATACTGGAAGAGTGACTGGGCAGCATAGGTAATGCCCATAATCAGCAGAATGTATCTAAGGCGCTCGAAATTCACATGGAGCTGCGACTCCGTTATCGTGATTGAGTTTATGGCTCTCTCCTGCAGCGCCGGGCCTGCCAGCGACAGCGCAGTAAGGGTAAGTGTAGCCGCAAGGAGCAGAATAAACAGGTTTTTGTTAAATCCCACGTACTTGATAAGGCGAATAAAGGTGCCTTTCATGTCCTTGGGCTTTTCTACCATTCTCATTCTGCCTCCGCCGTGACCTCTGCCTCCTCTGGGAGGACCTCCGCCGCCACGCTCGGGCTGCTTATTCTCTTCGGGACGGTTCTTTTCGTTACTCATTTGTTCCGTCCTCCTTCTTGTTCTGAGAGTTGTAGATATCGATATAAACCGGGCAGCTCTTCATAAGCTCATTATGGGGAGCGTAGCCCACTATCTTTCCTTCATCCAATACAAGGATACGATCGGAGTTTTTCACGCTGGCGATCCTCTGGGCTATCATGATAACCGTTGTGTCCGCCAGCTGCTCATTGAGAGCTTCTCGGAGCTTAGCCTCGGTTGCCAGGTCAAGAGCGCTTGTGGCGTCGTCAAAAATAAGGATCTTCGGCTTCCTGATTATGGCGCGGGCAATGCACATTCTCTGCCTCTGTCCTCCGGAAAGGGACGTGCCCTTTTCACCTACCATTGTCTCATAGCCGTCGTTAAAGCGGGAAATGTATTCGTCAGCCTGAGCCACCTTTGATGCCTCGAGGATCTCCTCATCGGTGGCATCCGGCTTGCCCCAGAGGATATTCTCCCTTATCGTACCGGAGAACAGCTCACTTTTCTGGAGCACCACGGCGATTTCCGAGCGGAGTCTGTCAAGCTTGTAGTTTTTTATGTTAACACCGCCCACCAGCACTCTGCCGCTGTTTACGTCATAAAATCTGGGAAGGATGCTTATAAGCGTGGATTTGCCGGAGCCTGTAGAGCCCAGGATAGCGATTTTCTCGCCGCTGTTGATCTTGAAGCTTATATCAGTCAGTACCTCGCGGCCTGAGCCTGTGGGATAGGAGAAGGATACGTTATCAAACTCCACGCTGCTGTCATTGAAAGGCTTGTCTATTTCTCCTGACTTGATTATGGGATATGTGTCCAATACCTCGCGGATACGATCCGCGGAAGCCTTTGCGCGGGAAGCGAATACAAACATCATGCTCACCATCATAATGGACATGAGTACCTGGGTTGTGTATGTGACCGCCGCCATAACCTTGCCAACCTGAAGCTCCTGCGCATCTATCTGAAGTCCGCCCACATAGATTATAACGATAACCGACAGATTCATGACGATTGATAGGCTGGGGCCGAGTCTTGCGAAGATCTTGGCCACCTTAAGGTTTACTTCCATAAGGTTACGGTTCGCGGTTTCGAAGCGCGCCTCTTCCCTTTCCTCGCTGACGTATGCTTTGACTACTCTGGCGCCGGATACATTCTCCTGCACCACAGAGTTGACGCTGTCGATCTTCGACTGGAGCTGGGAAAATATGGGACCTGCTTTGCCTATAATGAGCCAGATTCCTGCCAGCTGAATAGGCAGCGATACAGTCAGCACAATGGCAAATTTGGGGCTTATGGTAAGAGCCATTACAATACCGCCCAGGAACATCAGGGGGGAACGCACGAACATGCGAAGAGCCATTGCCACCAAGTCCTGAACAACGGTGATGTCGTTTGTAAGTCTTGTAATAAGCGAGCCTGTGGTAAAGCGGTCAGTCTGCTCAAGAGACAAGGTCATTATCCTTGAGTATACGTCCTTTCGCAGGTCGCGCCCGAAGGACTGGGAAGCCGCCGAGGCGAAGCCCGCGCTTCCGAGACCGGCGATGCCGCCCAAAACAGCAACACAAATCATTATCAGGCCGCATTTCCATATAATCGGCATATTTGAGGCAAGTACGCCTTTGTCCACGATCTCCGACATCAGCGTAGGCTGCATCAGGTCGCACAGAACCTCCCCCACCATGGTAAGGGGAGCGAGCAGCGCAAACAGCCAATACGGTTTAAGGTATTTGGTCAGTCTTGTTTTCATTCGTCGTTCTCCAATAAAACAGCTCGTATTTTAAACAAATTATCCCGCAGCGTGGTGTATTCCTCCGGGGTAAAAATATCCGCAATTTTCTGCTCGATTGAGTTGATGTTGTCAAAGAGGCCGCGCTGGATCTTTCTCCCCTCCTCGGTGATGTAAACCAGCATCTCCCGCTGATCCGCCTCACTGATTTTCCTCGTCACAAGACCTTCACGCTCCATGTTTTGGAGAGTGACACTGACCGTAGGGGGCTTGAGCCTGCATTTTTCCGCAAGGCGCAGCTGAGATATGCCGTCCTGCCAGAAGAGATGGAAAAGAATCATGCGATAGGAAGATTTAAATCCCATAGCCTGCTCCTTTTCGCAGAGCTGCAGGTGCATCAGCTTGTTCACATCTCTGGCAAGCATCCCGACTCTCATCCTCTCAAGGACAGGAGCGGGGCGTTTAAAATACTCCCGGTCGAACCTGTTTTTTCTGGCCATTCTCTGCCTTCTTTCAAAATATGATTAGTTTGCAAACTAATCGATATGGTACCACAGGTTGGGGAATCTGTCAAGGGTAATTTAAAAGGCGGGATATCTTGTCAATAATCTGAATCTTTGATAAAATTCAATAAAATACAGATAATACGGCGAAGAAAAGTTATGCGCGAGAATTCTTGATTGCTATTGACATACACATGAAACAGTAGTACAATATAAGAAATTATTTTGAAAGGATTACGGCAATGGCAGCTAAAACATTTATTTTTAACATTAATGCTGTCACCATTCTCGATGAAGGTATTATGCGCTGGTATTCATCGGGCTTGTATTGTCGTACCTGAATTTCTGTATAGTCTTTCTTAGGATTATAGGATATAGGGATTATGACGGTGCAAGTCGAAGGAAATCTCGATTTGCACCGTTTGTTTTATATTTCTCAGGAGGCGAAACTATGGAAAGAATAGAAGCGCTCACGAACCATTACTCTACACACAATGAAGACATACGCCTGGCTCCCAGGAGCGGCATGGTCGAGTTTTTGACCACTGTTCATTATGTAGAGAAATATCTGAAGCCGGGCATGCGTATACTTGAAATCGGTGCAGGTACAGGCCGATATTCGCACTATTTTGCGCAAAATGGTTATTACGTGGATGCCGTAGAGTTAATAGAATGTAACATTGACGTTTTCAAGGCAAATACAAAGGAAGGTGAAAACATCCGGGTACAGCAAGGTGATGCGGTAAATCTTCAGGATATTGCCTCTGATCAGTATGACATCACGCTTCTGCTCGGACCAATGTATCACCTTTATACTGATGAGGATAAACTCTCTGCCATGAGCGAGGCTATCCGTGTAACAAAGAAATACGGTATTGTGTTTGCAGCCTATTGCAATAACGACATTACTGTATATCACTATGGTTTTCTATGCGGAGGGTTTAAAACTGGAGAGCAGAATCACCTGGTTGACTTTGAAACCTTCAAGTTAAGTTCAACACCGAAAGAAATATTTACTCTTTATCGGCAGGAGGACATAAACGAACTGATGAGTCATTTCAATATCGAAAGACTTCACTATGTAGGAACCGATATGCTGACACGCTTTATCCGCGGCGCGGTTGACGAAATGGATGATGAGACTTTTGAGATGTATATGAAGTATCATCTTTGCGTCTGTGAACGGTGCGATATGGTTGGCGCAACCGGGCATATGCTGGATATTTTCAGAAAGGAGGCGGATCTATGAGCGTGTCAATTAAAAACACAAATCCTTCCGAGGTTGAGGAATTGTCGCAAATCCAGAAAGCAGCCTTCAAGCATTTATATGAAAAACACCGCGACGACAGCAACCCCTTCCTTAGAGGTCCGGAGGATATCCTGCGAAGATTGAATAAGTTTAATCGGCATTATACTATCTTGTACGATGGGAAAACAGTCGGCGGTATCTACTACCGCTTATATGGGAGACGTATTCCTGATTACGAAATCGGTGCAGGTGAATACTACCTTGCGCGTATCTTCATTCATCCGGATTACCAGAATAAAAAAATTGCGAGAAATGCGATTCTTCTGTGTGAAAAAGAATTTCCCGACGCACGATTATATTATTTGGATTTGCCTGAGGATATGGAGAAAAACCGCAGATGCTACCAAAGTGTCGGTTACCGCGATACCGGAGAGAGGATCCGTATTAATGACGCACTGACTCTTGCTACGTTCAAAAAGACGGTAAATGATGCGTTTGATCCTGCAGGCGTTACACTGCCGATGATATATAAGGCGGATAGGGAAGAGCTGAATGAGTGCCTGGAAGTTATTCATCAAAGCTTTAGTACCGTAGCTGAGCAGTTCGGTCTGACGAAGGAAAACTGCCCAAAGCACACAAGTTTTCTTCCTCTTTCAGCGATTGAAGCTCAGATAGACCGTGGCTGGCGAATGTTCGCGCTGTATGCCGGCAAAAAAATCATCGGATATATTTCACTCTCCGAAGAAAGCGACGATACCTTTGAGCTTCACAATTTCGCGGTTCTGCCGGAATACCGTCATAACGGATTTGGAAAACTTCTCCTCGATCACGCAAAAGATACTGTGAAATCCCTGGGCGGCAGCGTTATTAAAATCGGCATTATCGAAGAAAGCACCGTGCTGAAGAACTGGTACATTGCCAATGGATTTGTGCATACCGGAGTAAAAAAATATGATCATCTGCCGTTTACGAGCGGATACATGGAATGGAGAGTGTAATAAAATGCAGTATGCGATTGAATTATTCTTTAATGAAGAAATGGAAAAGCAGCTTTTTCGCTATGCTCAGAGAATTGCGGAAGAAAAGCTCAGCACAAAATTTCTTGAATATAAAGCAAGACCTCATGTTACATTAGCTTGCTTTAATGATGTCAGCGAAAAGGAAGGCATTGAGATAATAAAGTTTATCGCTCAAAAATACAGTGCTATACCGGTCTGTATCGGTTCCTTGGGAATGTTCACCGACACAAAAACGATTTTTGCCTACCCTGTTATGAAAAGTTCAATGTACGAAATGCACAGAGATATTCATGAATATTTTCGCGGTTCTGATACGCGCGGCTGGGAGTGGTATCTGCCGGATGTTTGGGTTCCGCATTGCGCCCTCGCTATTATGCATGAAGATGAGGAAGAATCATTTTATAAGGCGTGTGATTTAGTTTTGCGCGAATTTGAGAAGTCAAATGGTAAATTTTCGGCAATCGGCCTGGTCAAAATCACGTTACCGGCAGAAGAAACTTTTGTAGCTGAATTGAAAGGAGTATAACCATGATATTTGAAGACAAGCAGATAACCTTGAAAGACGGCAGAACAGCTGTCTTGAAAAGTCCCTGCGTTGAAGACGCGGAAAAGCTGCTTAACTACATAAAGAAAGCTAGCAGCGAAACAGATTTTCTTTTACGGTACCCGGAAGAATGGAACATCACCGTTGAGCAGGAGGAAGCGTGGGTAAATCGTATACGTTCCTCTCCCGATACCCTGGGAATCACCTGCTATATTAACAGTGAGGTTGCAGGCAACTGTGAAATCAGCTTCAAAAGCGGTATGAAAACTTCACACCGGGCAAATATTGGTATTGCGATTCTCAAAGACTACTGGAACCTCGGGATTGGCTCCGCCATGTTTGAGGAGCTTGTTGCCGCGGCGCAAAACAGAGGAACTGAGATCATGGAGCTGGATTTTGTGGAGGGCAACGATCGCGCAAGACATTTGTACGAAAAATTCGGATTCCGTGTCGTTTGCAAAAAACCGAATGCGTTCAAACTCAGGGACGGTACTTATTTAAGTGAGTTCCATATGCAGAAATATCTGATACGCAGATTGTAAAATGAAGATGCAATAGTA
>JAAZBA010000119.1 GCA_012514045.1 Clostridiales bacterium
AAGGGCATCGGTAAGCTGGATTTCTCCTCCGTAACCGGGGCTTTGGTTTTCGAGGATATCGAATATATCGCTTGTGAGAACGTATCTTCCAAGGATGGCATAGTCGGAAAACACTTCATAGGGTTTCGGCTTTTCTATTATGTCTGATACTTTCATTACATTGCCCTCTATGGTCTTCGCTTTCAAGGAGCAGTACTTCCCTATTACATCAAGCGACACTCTCTGGACTCCAACCATACCACAGCCGTATTTTTCGTATGCCTCGGCAAGCTGCAATGTTACAGGTTTTTCAGACAGCATAATATCATCACCTAACAGCACCGCGAAAGGCTCGTCTCCAACAAATCTCCTGGCGCACCATACAGCGTGCCCGAGTCCCAGCGTTTCCTTCTGACGAAGGTATAGGACGTTTGCCATGTCCGCAGTTTCACGAATAAGCTGTGCGTCCTTTGTATTTCCCGAGGCAATAAGTCTTTTCTCGAGCTCCGGATAGTAGTCGAAATAATCTTCCATCGCAGTCTTCATGCGGTTGGTTATTATAAGTATATCTTCAATGCCCGAGGCGACAGCCTCCTCAACAATGTATTGTATTGAAGGTTTGTCACCCAACGGCAGCATTTCCTTTGGTATTGACTTCGTGGCGGGAAGCATTCGGGTACCAAGTCCCGCCGCGGGAATGACCGCTTTTTTTATTCTCATATGGCTCCTTTCATTTCAGGAAGCGCTCAAGTCCGTGTTTCCTGATAAGTCCCATTAGGGGCAAACCCAAAAGGTAACAGGAGAGCAGCTGTCCAAGTCCGATTTGCAGTACATTTATAAGATACACAGGCAGAAAATTATCGGGGGATGTAGCGAACACTATCACTATCGGGATAATCAGCGCGTTTACTATAACCGGCGGCAAGGGTGCCAGATATTTGTTCTTTATCTTCGATGTTAAAACGCCGGAAATCGCCGTGGCGAGAGTGCCCAGAACGCCGTCCAATATTCCGAATCCTCCGATTATATTTGAACAGAAACAGCCCACCGCCAGCCCCAGCGTACACAACGGGCTGAAATACGGCAGCACTGTCAACGCCTCACTCACTCTGCACTGGGCGCTTCCGAAGGATATTGGATAAAGCAGCAGTGTCAAAGCGGCGTATATAGCAGCAATCATCGCCTGTCTTGCAAGGCTTAAGGCATTGAATTTTTTCATAGTTACATTCCTTCTCTGTGTGTTAATTATACCACATGATTGTATCAAATGCAATTGCGCAACATGTTCAAAATATAAATTATCATAGACATCAAGCATTTATTTCATACAAGGTACACTTTTGGTTATAATAATGCTTGATTTTTAAAGGTAACGCTGTTAAAATATAACTTGTTGTGCGTTTATATGCCATACTATAATTGGAGGAAATAACTTGACAAGGTCGGAACTTCGCAACATAGCAATCATAGCCCACGTTGACCATGGTAAGACAACACTGGTGGATCAAATGCTTCGCCAGGGCGGCTCGCTGCGTGAAAATCAGAACACTCAGGAACGTGTAATGGATTCAAATGATCTCGAACGTGAGCGCGGTATAACAATTCTCGCCAAGAATACATCCGCGAACTATAAGGATATAAAAATTAACATCGTTGATACTCCCGGACACGCCGACTTTGGCGGTGAGGTTGAGCGTGTGCTTAAGATGGTAGACGGCGTTCTTCTTCTGGTTGACGCTTTTGAGGGACCTATGCCCCAAACACGTTTTGTACTTCAGAAAGCTCTTGAACAAGGTCACAAAGTAATCATTGTTGTAAACAAGGTTGATCGTTCCAACGCAAGAACTTATGACATCGGCGATGAAGTGCTGGAGCTTCTCCTCGAGCTTGATGCGACATCAGAACAGCTGGACAGTCCCATAGTGTACTGTTCCGGACGTGAGGGAACAGCCTCCCTCACTCCCGATGAGACGGGCGCTGACCTTACTCCCCTTTTCGAAACGATTATCAGCTATATCCCCGCTCCTGATGTTGACACAGAAAGCGAATTGCAGGTGCTGGTATCCTCAATCGATTACAACGAATATGTAGGAAGAATCGGTGTAGGCAAAATCGAGCGAGGCAAACTCTCGGTAGGTCAGGAGGTTGCCCTTTGCGACTACCACAGGAGCAATGTCTCCGGGAAACACAAGATTACAGCCATATATCAGTTTGAAGGACTCAAACGAGTACCTGTACATTCGGCAATAGCCGGTGATATCGTTATGTTCTCCGGAATTGAAGACATCACTATAGGAAACACTGTCTGCTCTACTTCTAGAATAGAGCCCATATCCTTTGTAAAAATATCCGAACCCACAATGGAAATGACATTCTCGGTCAATGACAGTCCCTTCGCCGGAAGAGAGGGTAAGTTTGTTACCTCTCGCCAGCTTCGGGACAGACTTTTTCGCGAACTTCTCAAAGATGTAAGCCTCCATGTTGATGAAACCGATTCCACCGACGCTTTCAGAGTCCTCGGCCGCGGAGAGATGCATTTGTCCATACTCATAGAAACTATGCGCCGCGAAGGCTATGAGTTCCAAGTCGGTCCCCCGAAGGTACTCATAAAGGAACTCAACGGTAGAAGGTGTGAGCCGGTTGAGGATCTTAAAATTGATATTCCCTCTGAATACGTTGGCGCCGTAATGGAAAAGATGGGGCTTCGCAAGGCTGAGTTGCTGCGTATGAACCCAACAGGTGATCGCATGGTGCTTGATTTTTTAATCCCTTCAAGAGGTCTCTTCGGCTACAGAAGCGAATTTATGACGGATACCAGAGGCGAAGGTATTCTAAACTCCGTATTCCATGATTATGATCTTTGGAAGGGTGATATACCAAAGAGAAATGTAGGTTCTCTCATTGCCTACGAAGCAGGAGAAACCGTAACTTATGGTCTCTACGCAGCCCAGGAGCGTGGAAGTCTATTTGTGGGAGCCGGTATTCCGGTCTATGCAGGCATGGTGGTAGGCTGCTCCCCCAAGGGTGAAGACATTACCGTCAACGTCTGCAAACGAAAGCACATAACGAACATACGCGCCGCCGGAAGTGATGAAGCTCTCAGGCTCACCACACCCAGAGACATGAGCCTTGAGCAGTGTCTTGAGTATCTTGCCGATGACGAGCTTCTGGAGGTTACACCAAAAAACCTCCGAATAAGAAAACGTGAGCTTGACCACACTCAGCGTCTGCGCGCCGTTTCCAAAGCGAAGGCAGCAGCCGACGCACAATAATCACTTAATAACTTGTTATGGTACGGTAAATTATACTTGACAAAAGATTTTTTGTCTGTTATAATACTTGCCGTACCTTATGAGAATTGCGGTTTCGCCGATGCGGAGAGATGTCCGAGTGGTTTATGGAGCTGGTCTTGAAAACCAGTGACTCCGCAAGGGGCCGGGTGTTCGAATCCCTCTCTCTCCGCCAATTTAATATGGATTTGTCACATGGAGAAGTACTCAAGTGGTGACGAGGCTCCCCTGCTAAGGGAGTAGGTCGGGTTGACCGGCGCGAGGGTTCAAATCCCTCCTTCTCCGCCAAAAAGCACCAAAGTTTTGATACCAATGGTATTTTAACTTTGGTGCTTTTCCTTTATGCAAAAATACCCGTCACAAGGCTATTTTACTATTCTACATTTTTCCGGATATTATCGGTTCGCAAGAATTGCATCAATTTCGTTCAGTTCTTCCTCGCTCAGATTCATGTTATCAAGCGCCTTGACATTTTCCGCTACCTGTTCAGGCTTGGATGCACCGATAAGCGCGGAAGTAACTACAGGATTACGGAGTGTCCATACTAGAGCAAGCTGTGCCAGGGTCTGCCCGCGTCTTTCTGCAACTGCGTTTAGTGCGCGGATGGTTTTCAACAGTTCTTCATTAATATCAGACGCACATAGGAATCGCGGGTCATGAATCGCACGGGAGTCTTCCGGAATACCGTTGAGATACCTACCGGTCAGTCTGCCGCCTGCGAGAGGAGCGAACGCCATGATACCAACACCTTCTTCCCTGACAACATCAATCAGACCATGCTCAATGGAACGGTTGAACATATTGTAGTTCGGCTGATGGATGAGCATATGCATTCCCATGTCCTTCATATATAGGATCGCACGTCTTGTCTGATCGGGATTGTAGTTGGAAATGCCGGCGTAGAGTGCCTTGCCGCTTTTCACGATGTCGTATAGTGCACCCATTGTTTCTTCTATAGGTGTGCCATTGTCAGGCCGGTGGTGATAGAAAATATCCACATATTCGAGATTCATCCGCTTGAGGGACTGGTCAATGCTGGCAATGAGGTACTTGCGGGAACCGTTGTCACCATAGGGGCCTTTCCACATACCAAAGCCCGCCTTGGTCGAGATAACCAGCTCGTCACGGTAGGTATGCCAGTCACGTTTCATGTGTTCTCCGAAATTACGCTCCGCTTCGCCATATGGTGGTCCGTAGTTGTTGGCAAGGTCAAAATGGGTGATTCCACTGTCAAACGCGGTGCGCAGAATCTTCTGCTGTACTCCGAAAGTAGTGATATCTCCAAAATTATGCCAGAGGCCTAGCGATATTACGGGGAGCTTTAGGCCGCTTCTGCCGCATCTGCGATAAGTCATCTTGTTATAGCGGTCGTCCACGGGAGTATAAGGTTGGTATTGTTGGTAGCTCATATTGATCCTCCTTAATTTAGTATTGTTTTTCTGAATTGTATCACAGACAGAATCTTAAGTCAATGTCTGTATCCTCCGCACATATTATTCTCCATTCTGCCGCTAAAGCGTCAGCACAAATAGAGATGAAAGCTGACGGATGGCGACGAAATTTAATATTATTATTGTATACTGTTTACGAGGAAAGACAAACTACAACGCACGTAG
>JAAZBA010000003.1 GCA_012514045.1 Clostridiales bacterium
ATCCTTCGCCTGTGTCTCAGACTTGATATCGATCTTGTAGCCCGTCAGTCTTGCTGCCAGTCTTGCGTTCTGTCCTTCCTTACCGATAGCCAATGACAACTGATAATCGGGAACAACTACCTTTGCAGTCTTCTCATCGGGATCTGCAAATACCGCAACAATCTTGGCGGGAGAAAGTGCATTCTGAATCAGATTACCGGGGTTCTCATCCCAGTTTACAATATCAATCTTCTCACCGCGAAGCTCTTCCACGATGGCATTTACTCTGGCACCGTTCATACCTACACATGCACCCACTGCATCCACATTGGGGTTGTTACTCCAAACAGCAATCTTGGCACGGCTTCCGGCCTCTCTTGCAATACTCTTAATCTCAACAGTACCGTCCTTAATCTCGGTAACCTCAGACTCAAACAGTCTCTTAACAAGTTCGGGATGGGTACGGCTTACATTGATACGGGGGCCTTTGGGTGTACTCTTAACCTCAAGCACATACACTTTGATACGCTCTGTAGGGCGGAATACCTCGCCCTTTACCTGCTCGTTCTCGGTCAGCATAGCATCAGCCTTACCTAAGTTAATACTGATATTCTTGCCGATATAACGCTGAACCACACCGGTTATCACATCCTTTTCCTTCTCAAAATACTGGTTGTAGATAACACTTCTCTCTTCCTCACGGATTTTCTGCAAAATTACATTCTTTGCATTCTGTGTAGCAATACGTCCGAACTCCTTGGACTTAATCTCTACATTTAATACATCGCCAACCTGTACCTTCTTGGAAAGCTCCTTTGCATCATCAAAGGCAATCTGCAGACAATCATCCTCTACCTCTTCAGCGGTAGCTACAACTTCTTTTTCTGCATATACCAGGAAATAACATGTCTCACGGTTAATCTCTACCTTTACGTTATCAGCCTTGCCGAAGTGATTCTTGCAGGCTGTCATCAGGGAATTCTCAATCGCTTCAAACAGTGTCTCTTTGCTGATTTCCTTCTCCTTCTCTAAAATGTCAAGTGCCTCCATTAATTCCTTGTTCATCATTTCCTCCATTTCCGGCGTATCCGCCTGTCGTTTTCCTTTAGAAATCTAACGCTAATCTTATCAGTGCTATTTCTGCCCGAATAAAAGTTCGCGGTGCATTCTCTTCTATAATGGTAATACTTTCCTCATCAAAGCTTTCAAGTATCCCTGCAAATTCCTTGCAGTTGTCAATGGCCTTGAAAAGCTTGACTTCCACTTTCTGTCCGATGCTCTTCTGCAAGTGCTTATCCTTTTTAAGGCTTCTTCCAAGTCCCGGACTGCTGACCTCCAGAATATAGGCATCCGGTATGAAATCCTCTTTATCTAGAGCTTCTGAAAGTGCCCTGCTCACATTCTCGCAGTCGATAATGTTTACACCCTCCGGCTTGTCGATGTAGGCACGCAGGAAATAATCACTGCCTTCCTTTACATACTCTACATCATAAATTTCCACGCCGCATTTTTCTGTGATTGGCAAAAGAAGCTGTTCGCACTTTGCCTCATAGGTTTCCCGTTTTGACATGTAAATCCTCCGTTAGTATTTTGTATGGGTATGATTGGCTGTAGCATAAAGGGAACTGCTATCGCCAATCTGGTCCACACTAATTTCTCGCCTTGGTTTACAAGGCAAATAAGAAAGAGTGGCGCGCGTCCACTCTTACTCTAGTATCATTATTAAGCTATAATGTAGTATAGTACCTATTTTATTATATGTCAAGAGGTTTATCATTATAATCTGCAAAAAGTTGCTGCAATTGTAACAGCTTTTGTGGTGGATGGAAGGGCTGAGTGGCAGGTGGTGTTTTATGATTCAGAGTTCCAGATGGGTATTTTCTAAGCATTGCGGAACCTACTTCGCCTCTTCCGGGTCGGCGCGCAAGACACATCCCTGTGCAGGCGCGCCTAAATCGCTCATCCATGAG
>JAAZBA010000160.1 GCA_012514045.1 Clostridiales bacterium
AAACAATAAATCGGATAAAGCCTCCGCGGAAGCCTACAGCGCCGGCTATGCCGAGGGTGAAGCTGTCATGAAAACTGAGCCGGAAGCATCTGAAAACGGATATGATGACGGCTTTGATGACGGATACCTTGACGGCTATTCCGACGGCTTTGACAACGCGCTTGATAAGCTGACTCCGGTTATGGAGTCCGTAGCGGAGAGCATCTCTTCCATCGGCACAGCAATATCCGCAAGCAATGCTTCATTCTCCTCCCCTGTCCCCGCGACTGCCGACAAAATTCTCTCCGAAACAGTGGTACCGGAGACGGATAGCAAGGAAACAACACAAAAGGATGATTTTTCTCCCGAAGGTAAGTCTCCCGCCGCAGAGAAAACCGGCGGCGCGGAGACACAACCGGAGAAAAAACCAATTTCCGGTACCGTATACTACACCGCGAACGGTGAGGTTTACCATGCCTCCAAAAGCTGCAGCTACCTCAAGCGGGCGTCAACCATCCTTGAGGGAGATTTGTCCACTCTCTCCGGCCGCCGTCCCTGTTCAAGGTGTGTGAAATGATAATGCTGTATGTGTATTCATTCTTACGCAACTGCGTACAGAATTAAAAAGAAGTATTCTCACTTCGTTCTGCGAAGTGTAGAATAATACACATTGAAAGACTGAGCCATGAGGAGATAATCCGAGACGCTTTAAGGGTAATCAGTGAATGATATAAACCCCGCGGCAGAGTTCACTGCCGCGGGGTTTATTGTATATTTTAGATCGGAATCAGTCTATCTTTGAAAGGTATTTAAGCACATCGGTGCCGTTGTGGTTTGAGAGGATGTAGAATTCTTTGCCGGGGACTATGTTGGGCTGGCGGTCCTGCTTATCGTACACGATCGCCATATAGTGGTTGCCGAATTCACTGCCCGCGCGCTTTGCTCTTATAGGCTCGCTCCAGTTTACAAGATCGGTGCTTGTGCGGATATCCATCACGTCCGCCACGATCTTGTTGCTATCTCCAAAGCTAAGGGGAGAGGATGTGGCAACATAGCATTTAAGCTCCTCAAAATATACCACACGGGGGTGCCAGGAGTTTCGGAACACAGGGGTCTCCTTGCCGAAGTTTCCAGGCTCACAGAAAGCTCCGTCATAGTACTTGACGAAGTCCCCCATAATGCCATCGGTACGCTTGCGGGTACGAGACAGGTATGTATCGCATCTTGTCCAGTGACCTGCTATCATATCCACGTATATTATATTGTAAAAGATATAGATATAGTCCCCATCAGGCTCTATGTATATGGAGAAGTCGCCGCTTCCGAGGCAGATTTCTCCCATTTTTTGTCCCGTAACATTCCCCGCTCCGGGATTGTAGTTTTCCGTGAAGCATACGGTCTCGGCAGTCATCACCCAGCGGTCGAAGGTCCAGTTTCTGCCTTCGTCATCGGAGTGCATAAGTCCTATATGGCGGAAGTCGGAGTCAAGCTTTGGGATCTCACATGGACCAAGGGAATCGTAAGCGGTACCCTTGCCGTTCCAGCCGGTTTCGTTGTGAAAGAAGCAGAAAAATCGGTGGGTTTTGGGGCAGATATAGAGTCCGAAAGGCCAAACGCTGCCCCTTGCCTTTACTCCCTCGGGATAGCGGATACGGTCGAAGGCGTAATCCGCGTGGCCTACACAGAAGTTTGTGCATATGGGGTACTCTTCCTTCATATCATCAAGGGTAGTACCGCTGAACACGCTTATATGACCTACATGGGAATGTCCGCTTATAGCCCAGAGCTTTCCGTCTACGTCACGGTACATGGGTGTGGTGCCGTCCTGATAGATGCCGATTTTGTTCATAAACGGGGAGTCGGCAGCTTCTCCGATCGTAAGATTGACCTTTGAAAACAGATTCTCCATTTTTATGTTCTCCTTTCTCCTCAATCGATGGCGGTCTGTTGTGTTCTTTCAATAATATCATCCTGGATGCTCTCCGCTAGATTCACGAAAAAATCCGAAAAACCAGTTACCCGGACACGGAGGTTTCTATAGTTTCCCGGCTCTTCCCTTGCCGCCAGGAGCTCCTCCTTTGAAGCGTAGTTTAGCTGGAAATGTACGCCGCCCATGTGAAAATAGGCTTCAAACAAGTACACAAGCTTTTCAAAAGATTTATCATCCTTTATAAGAGCCTCGTCAAGGGTTATATTTGTGGCGGTGGAGCCGCAGGCAATGCCTGTGGGATCGAGGGTAGCTACAGAGTTTAAAAGCGCGGTAAGTCCCGCTCGGTCTCTGCCCTCGCTTTGGCCGATACAGAACTTGAGATAGTCTCCGTCGTAACGTCCGTCGGGGGTAGCTTTTGTCTTTTCTCCGAACCATTGGTGATGCTCGTTGTAGCCTAAGATATCTCCCACAAGGAAATGGTACCCGAACAGGTTTGTCTTGTCTTTCAAATATCGGTAAAAACTGTCGTAGAGCCTGCGGGCGGTGTCATTCGAGCGCGGGGTGTCGTTGCCGAAGAAGTCTCCGGAGTTTATTATAAGATCCCTCTTCTCCTCAAATCCCTGCCAGTTGCATGCAAGCGCCCGCTGCAGCTCCTCCATTGTCAGGAGCTTTTCATCAAACACAAACTGCCTTACCACAATAAGGGAATCGATAACGTTTGTAATCCCCAGAATCATCGGGGACACTATAACCGTGTTGCCGCCTCCCCGGGTCAGGCTTTTGGCATTTTCTATGCAGCCTTCGGTGAAAAGGCTTGAGATATAGTTTATGTCCTCCGCTCTGGCGCGGTTATATTTGTCATCGTATTCGTAAGCTATTTCAAGCTCGGAGAGCATAATCTCTTCGTATACGCTGTAAAACTCGTCGAAATTACATACATTCAGTATTTTTTCGCTTTCCCTGTGAAAAAGTGTTTCCATGGAGCGCAGGATGTTGATTTTACTGTTGCCGCCGGTTATGGATCCTAAAAACGCGGGCTCGTTGCAGCCTACCATAGTATATCCCACCGCGCGGCTGTAGGGGATACCGCATATCTCTGTAAAGCACTTAAGGCGCTTTTCATCGTTTGTGAAAGCGATCCTCTTAAACCTGTCGCTCCTCTCCGAGGCCATCATATACCTCATGATCTCGTGTGGTGTTTCCTTCGTCCAGCGGAAGGTTATCTGGGG
>JAAZBA010000262.1 GCA_012514045.1 Clostridiales bacterium
ACCTCTGCCGAAGGAACTGTAGTCACCGAAGTTAACACCTTCTTCAACTCCCCTGAGAGTACCGCGGGTTATTCTTCTGCCGATGACTATGCAAGTTCTGGCTTCCGGGAAAAGTGTGAAAGGGTTCTTTTCCGCTGCAAGTTCTTTGAAGCGATTACGCGCTGCAAAACCTAGCAGATCAGTTAGCCATTTTTCAGCTGACTGTCTGATGGTTTCCTTAAGCTTGTCCATATGAAAACCTCCTTGTTTATGTTCTCCATCGGTTAAGTTAAACGTTTAACTTAATAGGTATTATTATACCCCTTAACTTATAATTTGTCAAGGGGTATTTCGGGAATATCAGTCTCTTACGGTGCAAGCCTGTAGATTAAGGACATCTCTTGAGGATTTAAGAGTAAAAGCCGTATCATATTCACACTCTCCTCCGCGGAGTTCAAGGATAAAGTCGGTGAGGTTTGACTTTGGAGGATTCTCGCACTTAATATGGCGAACATTTCTCTCACCTTTAACTGCTACCATCATTTTATCGCCACCGAGGATAAATTCAAGCATTCCCAACGTTGTCCAAATTGTGAATCTCCAATATTGAGGAAGAGAAAAACCAAAGCCATTGGGAACAGAATAGGAAACATCAGATATAACTCCTGCGCCATTGGTGAGCTCTGCCATGAATATAGCGCTGTCCATAAAATTTGGCTCTTCAGTAGCATACTTGTTCCACTCTTTTGCAGCAAGGCACTTCTTCACCCGCAGACCGGACACAGCGGCAATAAAGTCAATCCCATGAACACCTATATCATTGATTGTACCGCCATGTTTACCATTCTCAAAATACCAGCTTGGACGTGTGCCGTAATTCAGGGGATGCTGACCAGTGAAGCACACGTTTGTAATCTCACCTAGAGTACCGTCTGAGAGCAGCTTTTTAACAGGCTCAGTAAACTTACAAAAGCGAAGATCCAGCATACAACCCAGCTTGAGTCCTGTTTTACCTAAGAGACTTTCTATTTCATCAAGTTCTTCGATTGAAGTACAAACTGGCTTGTCGGTGATAACGTTTTTGCCGGCTTTAAGGGCTTTGATTATTCTTTTACCGCGTATTCCAAAGTAGTCACCTATTGCGACAATCTGTACCTTTTTGTCTGCAAGAAGCTCTTCGTAGGAGTTATATGTGAACCCCACGCTCTTGGCTTCAGATTTAGCTGCATCGTTTTCTTCCCAGGCACCGCAAAGGGTTACATCGTTGTTCGTTTTTACCTCTTCATAAAGGCTGTAGATGTGACCGTGTCTAAAGCCTGCGAACGCAATTCCTATCATGACTATTCTCCTTATAATTCAAGTTTAAATGTAATCTTCTTCACTTTATCGCCTTCTATATCAAATACTACGAAAACGCCTTCGTTATAATACTCTACAAAAGCAACATTCTTGTCATCGAAATATACTCTTCCACTTTGTTGCTCCAATTCATAGAGCGGTATATACTCTCTGCCTCGTTCATCTGTGATAATTTTATCGCAGGAATTGTTAGGGAACGTTGATAGAACATCATTATAGGAAGAACCAACATTAATTCCCCTGACAATACCGTTAAAATATGAATCAGCA
>JAAZBA010000006.1 GCA_012514045.1 Clostridiales bacterium
ATCTGTCGGGTTTCTCACCAGTTACGAGATAGTCGTAAAGCATCATCGTGGGACGGTAGCCCTGACATACCTTTTCCTGCGCCAAAAGCGCCGTCACGGTGCCCCGTTTCAATGCCTGCTCCGCCTTTTCGGAGCACTCGTGGCCGATAACAGCAAGACCGGGAACGGCTTCAAGCACCGGGAGAGCGTTTACCATAGGCGTATGCTGCACAAGGTATACGCCCCTTATGCCGGGGTGGCTTTTGAGGAAATCTTCCAACATTTCGTGGCAGACCTCGGTTTCAGGGCAAACAAGAGAATGGCACTCCTCCGTTGTGTTTTCAAGAATATATTTCCGAAAACTTCTCTCACGGAGCCCGTCTGTGGTGGTTTTTTTTGTGCTGACCGTAAGGTACGGGCCTTGCCGGGAGGTGAATTTGATCATAAGCTCCGCCGCCATACGCCCGGCGAGACAATTGTCGGGACCGTAGAAGAAGAGACTCCGCAAACCCTCTCCCGGCTCATTTAAGTAGCAGTAGGGGATATTCTCCCTTTCGGCGCATTCCACGATTTTCTTGGCTTTGTCTTTGTATCTGACAGCGCAGAGGATAATCCCGTCCACTTTGCGCTCTTTGAGAAGGGGGAGAATGATTTCATCGTCCTCTTCGTTTGTACCTGTGACTCTGTAATTCATGTACCGGTGGATTATGACCTTTACACCGAATTCCGAAAGCTTGTCCGCTGCCCTGTGGCAGCCTTTCAGCACATCATCCCAGAAGAATTCCGGCTTGATAGGCAGAATAAAAAGAATAGTAAATTTTCCGTGAAGCGCCAGTCCCCTCGCAACGGTGTTGGCCTTGTAGCCAAGCCTTTCAACCGTCTCCAATACTCTTTGCTGTGTTTCAAAGCTGATTCTGTCCTTGTTATTTATGGCGCGGTAAACAGTTCCCACCGAAACGGAGGCTTCTCTGGCTACGTCGTGAATCGTTACCTTCGGCACGGAATAATCACCTCACATACCATCAAAAAACAAAATCCGAAAGCATCAGCTAAGAGCTTAGAACGATTGCGTTACCCTTAACGCAATTATATACCACCTTTAGAGCGATGTCAATAAAAAGACAGAATACCGCGAATATTTGACGGATGTTCCAATATGATGGTGAAGAAAATTGCACAATAACGACAATATAACCATGGATTAATGCACTCAATGAATAAATTGCATGACTTTTTGCCGCTAAACGGTCAAAACACGAAACAAAATGAAGGATTGTTTTTTCGGGCGCTATTGACAGGCGTCTTAAAAAGGATTAAAATTGAATAAATTAATAAAAAAAGGAGAGAACATACACTATGGCTTACAATCTTACAGACTATCCCTTCAACGTTTTCCAGGAGATGGTAAAGACCGTACCCACCGTTATCCTGCCCATCGGACTCATTGAGCAGCACGGGCATCATCTTCCTCTGGGCACCGACATCTTCAACGTCACCGAACCTTTACGCATCGGATTTGACAGGATAAACGCCTTCATCGCCCCGGGACTTCACTACTGTTTCTCCGGCGGCGGAATCCAGGGCACAATGAACGTCAATCCCCAGCTGTTCGGCCTTATGGTGTCGGATATTTGCTCGGAGTTTGTGCGCATGGGATTTAAAAACATTATTGTAACGCTTGGGCATGGAGGCACCGACAACGTAAACGCCTTGCGCTCCAGTCTGCAGATGGTGCTGCGCCGCAACGAGAACATGAAGGACATAGCCATATGCCTTTGCACCGGCGGTCATCTTTCCGAGACATCAAAAGCCATATTCAATCAGGACGGAGTGCAGTGCGATTTCCATGCCGGCATGGGAGAGACTTCCCGTATGCTGTACTGGAGACCGGACCTTGTTCACATGGATAAACTTGTCATGGACGAGGAGGAAGTCGCTATAAATCTCCGCAGCGATCAGGACTGGTTCGAGCACAGAGAGCGTCCCTACGATCACCCTTCTGTAATTGAAAGAGTTACCCAGCGTGACGAGGTGAAGATCGGCGTCATGGGCTTCCCGGAGCGCGCTTCCGCCGAGATCGGCAAGAAGGTCGCGGAAGAGATAATTGAAGGCTTGTGCGAGCTGGTTGACGGCCTGAAC
>JAAZBA010000386.1 GCA_012514045.1 Clostridiales bacterium
CCAACGATTCCCGCGTCAATTGCCGTCTCTCCTGCTAGATTACCGTTGATCCAATAGTTCTGTATGGAGGCTGAGCTCATGGAGTGCTCGAGAAAAGCTCCCTTTGTGCCGGCCATGGCGTGATAACCCAAAAGAATAACTCCGTCACAGTCCTCAAGTCCGGCAAATCGGTCAGTAGAGGTGTTGCCTAAAATGCACCAATCAGCCAAAGGGGAAAGCTTTTCCCATATGACTGTGTAGCTTCCGCCGTGACAATCACGAACATAAACTTTGTCGGCGCCTGCCTCCTTGCAAGCCTCCACACAGACGTTTATGTCTGCTGTCATATATTCTCTCGCCTCATGGAAGCGGTAGCCGGAGGGTGTAACCTGCTCCCGGTCATATATACCGCTTATACCCTCGAGGTCGGTCATAATTAGTATATTCACTGCCTTTAAAATCCTTTCTTTTATATTCCCGTAAGATCAAAATCGGGGATATACTCTTCATTTGCGCTTGAAAGCTCCTGAAAAAAACCGTGCCTGAAACCGCAGAGATCTACTTCTTCAAGGACACGTTCATACTCCCGCGATGTAAGCCTCCTTGAAAGTGTATTGAAGCCCTCTGTGTTTCCTGCGGGAGTGTACTGCGACATTACGCTGATGTAAATGTCATCAGGAAACCGTTCTTTTATTAATCTGAGCGTCTGTATGGATTTGGTGACAAATCCGGGCAGAACAAGATGGCGGATGATTACGCCTTTTTCAATTATTCCATCACTGTCAAGCCGGACACCGCCAACCTGACGATACATTTCATCAATCGCTTCGCAGGCAGTCTCAGGATAGTCTGAAGCTCCGGACAATTTATCGGCAAGAGCTTTGTCAGTGTACTTGAAATCGGGAAGGTATACGTCCACAAGTCCCTCAAGACAGCGAAGGGTTTCTACGCTGTCGTAGCCTGAGGTATTGTAAACAATCGGTATACCGGACTTATATATGTCCAGAGCTTCAGAAATCGAATGAACATAGTGAGTTGGGTTGACAAGGTTTATGTTATGTGCCCCTATGTCTTCAAGGCGCTTGAAGATATCGGCAAGATGCTTTACTGAGATCACCTCGCCATAATCCTCCTGGCTTAGTTCGTAGTTTTGACAGTAGATGCATCCTAAGGAGCAGCCGGAGAAAAACACTGTACCGGAGCCTCTCGTACCGCTGATGCATGGCTCCTCCCAGAAATGAAGCGCTGCGCGGGCGATACGAGGAAGGTACCCCATGCGGCAGTACCCGTCGCCCTCGTTTTCACGCCGCAGAGCGCTGCAATTTCTGGGACATTGATTGCAGATGAATTCCATTAATCCTCAAAAACAACGTCTGAGGCAAAAGATGCCGTATAGCCGTGGTTTACGCACCATTCACATGCGGTAAGAATGCGTTCAGCATAGTTTTCCATATAAGCCACATAGAAGGGATAGAAGTATTGTTCATGAATCATAAGCTCAATGAAGCCTTTTTTCGGGTACTTGAGAAGCGACTTTTCAAGCTTTGCGATATTCTCGGCAGGCTGGGCGGTGTTCAATACACAGTCGATTTTGCCGAATATCATATCTTCCGAGTGATCCTTCCAGAAACCGTAAACATTGGCTTTGTCGATTTCCTTCGGTGTAAGATAGTAGCTGACGAAGGAGTTGCCGTCCTTATCATAGTCAAGGTAGCCCATGAGAAGCCCGATTCCCTGAGCTCTGACGGCTCTGACACCTGTGCGGTTGGAGGCGCCCCAATGGAAGGTTGTTGCGCGTTCAATGCACTCTTCTCCGGCGAAGCGCTTGATTTCGCCGATGATCAAGCGGTAATCATTTATTATTTTTTCGTAGGAGGTTGTAAGGTAAGGCCTGTCCGGGAACTCGTTATAGGAATGGAAGGCAAGGTGAAGCCAATCGGAATTGGCTACCCATTCGCACTTGAATTTATCGGTCATCATGGAAAGGTTGAACTTCCCGAAAACATCCTCATACTTCTCGTCAATAGAGTAGAAGAGGTTGATTCTGACTTTTGCACCATAGAGATCGTGGGCTTTTTTGTATACCGCAAGGTAGGGATTATCGAAGATAGAAGTGTAAATATCCTTGTTCTTCGTAATGTCGCAGAGGAAGAATATATTATCGTCAACGGATAGAGAGTACTTTTTTGCGGCGTTCTTAAGCCAGTATACCCCGGCGATGATCGACTCTCCGGAGATCTTATCTACAACCTCAAGGGTGTTTCTGTAGCCGTAGAGAGGGACAATGGCGGAATATTTGCCGTCATTAAAAATAGCGGGAACAGAGTTTATCTCAATGGATTTGCCTTCATCTGCAGCGACGTCTACTTCGATAAAAAGCATTTCGTCTCGAATTTTACCTGATACATTGGAGAGCATATCTCCGTCAACTGGTGTTAAAAATCTCATTTCTGTTTACTCCTTAGTTTAAATCAGTCTTCAAAAAGTATTTCTTTGAGGAAAGCGGGCTTGTAGCCGTGTTCTACGCACCACTCAACACCGGTTATGACTCTCTCCCTGAAGTCCGGCTCATAAGCAACGTAAAAGGGGTAGAAATACTGCTCATGCATGAGAAGATCCTTAAAACGGCGCTGGGGAAAGTCCGTCTCACGGCTGTCGAGACGCTGACGGATTCCCTCGGGAGTGAAGCCGTTGAGGTAGAGATCGTTTGCAACGCAGATCATATCCTCGGCGTGATCCTTGTAGGCTAAATAGGTGTGCACATGCTTTGTCTGCTCATAGTTGAGATGCAGGTTTATGTCGCTTGTGCCGTCGTCAAATGCACGGAAGCTGGCGAGCAATGCCCGGATACCCATTGTGCGCATAGCTCTGACACCATACTTTGTTGCGCATCCCCAGTGAATTGTTGTAACATCCCTGGAGAGAGTTTCCTCGCCGGCGAAGCGGACAATCTGCTCGTAAACCATGAGCATGTCATCGCGCACTTCCTCGTAGGAGGAGTTTTCGTATATCCTGTCGGGAAGATTCCTTGCTGCGTGGAAGGCAAGCTTGAACCAGTCAGAATTAGCGATGAATTCATCTTTGTACTTGTCTGGGAACTCAGCAAGGGTGAATCCGCAAAACTCAGGGCAGTCATTGTAGATGTTCATATGGATCTTCGTGCCATACTTGTCGTGAACGCTCTTATAAAAGCCAAGTAGAGGGTTTTCGAAAAGGGAGGAATAGATATGTTGGTTTTTTGCGATATCCTGGAGGCACCAGATGTTGTCATCAAGTGAAAGACGGTATTTATAGTCCGCGTTTTTAAGCCAGTAAACTACAGCGGTTTCAGATTCGCCGGATACGGTGTCATAGGCTTCAACTGTGTTTCTGTAGCCGTCAAGCTGGATTGTGGCGGTGTAGACACTATTGTTCTCGCTAGCCGGCACCTTGTTTATAGTGATACTTCTGCCGGGTTCGGCGGAAAGGGTAAACTCCACTATAAGGGAATTTCCGGATATCTTACCTGCCACTGAGCCAAACATGGCACCGTCAAAGGGCTTTATAAATTTCATTCTTCAGTCCTCCTCAGGTCATATTTTATCAAAATCGATAATTTCTTTTATAAATGCAGGCCTATACCCATGCTCATGGCACCAGCGTATGGCAGTGTCGAAGCGCTCATAATAGTCGGGCATATATCTTACGTAGTGGGGATAGAAATATTGCTCGTGTACGCACATCTCCTTGAAGGTATAAAGTGGGTGTGTTTTACGGAACTGATCAAAATTCGGAGCAATATCGTCAAGTGGTCCATGCTGCATACCTGCGCCGTACCTGAAGAACACAACATCCTCAGCTTTATCATACCATACACCGTATACGTTCATCATAGCGCACTGCTCAGCATTTAGATGGTACTTGATGCTTACTCCAGTCGGGTCAGCGTATCTGAAAGAACCCATCAGACCCTTTATACCTGAGGAACGCAGCGCTCTGACTGTCTCAACGGTGGCGTCGCCCCAGTGCACAGTAAGCATGGGACCGGCAAAGGTCTCTCTGCCTGCAAAGCGAATGATCTGTTCCATAATGCGGTCATGCTCAAATTTAGTCTGCTCATATGTGCCTCTGATATAGGGACGGTCGGGGAGGTTCGCATTGGCGTGGAAGGACAGGAGAAGCCAATGGGAATTGGCAATCCATTCAGATTTATACTTGTCCGGGAATTCATCAAGAGTAAAGCCGCCGAATTCCGGGCACTGGTAATAAATATTTACATGGAATTTGGTACCATAACGGTCATGCATTGTCTTCAGGAGCGCAAGATAAGGATCCTCAAAAATTGACTTGTAAATGTGCTGGTTTTTTGCGATATTTTGGAAAAACCAGATATTATCATCAAGAGAAAAACGGTATGTCATATGAGCGTCCTTGAGATAGAACACAGTAATAGCTTCCCTCTCTCCTGTGTCAATGTCGATAAGGGAGAGAATTGTCTTGAAACCTTTAAGGGTAACCTTGGCAGTGTACTGGTTTCCGCCCGGAATACAGGGGACATTGTTGACGGCGAGTCTTCTGCCGGGAGCAGCCTCGATTATACAGTTGATTTCAATGCCTTCAGCCGTTCTTGTTCCCGCTGCGTCCATAAGCATGACACAATCTGCCGGGAAAACGAATTTCATCTTAAACATGTTCATTACTCCTTTTGAAAAATATCAGAAATCCATTATATCGGATACGAATTCGGACTTATAGCCATGCTCAACGAAGTAGCGGATGACGGTGTCAAAACGTTTTTCATAGTCCGGCATATACCGGCTGTAGAATGGATAGAAGTACTCCTCATGGACGCAGGGAGAACGGAAGGTATACAGAGGATGGTCAGCTGTGAACCGATCAAAATTCTCCCAAAGTTTATCGATTGGAGTGTGCTGTGCTTTGAGTCCCCCAAGCCTGAAGAACATATCCTCTGTTTTGTCATAGTAAAAACCGTAAATACTGACAAGAGCAATCTGCTCGTCGGTAAGGTAGTAAGCTATGGCAGTGTTGGTGAGCGCTTTGGCAAGCTGACTGAAGGTACCTCCCAGCATCCTCACACCTAGGGATCGCAGAG
>JAAZBA010000114.1 GCA_012514045.1 Clostridiales bacterium
AGGTTTGGGTCACAAGGTACAAAGGGAGTGTATGTCCATGTTCATGATAGACGTCCATTAACTTTGTTAGCAGTGCTTTGGCAAGTCCCTTGCCTTGGTATTTCTCGTCTACAGCCACCCAGTGAACTCTGGGATAGTCTTCTCCGAAGCTGTCGCCATGCCAGAGGGACGCTATGGCTGCAATGTCACCGCTGGGACTCTCAATAAAGAAGCAGTGCTTTGATAGATGCTCCTCAGTGCCGGGGAATTCTCTTCTGAAAACTTCCAAGGCTTTTTCAAAAGTGTCAATCTGACCCAGCTCGTATTCGATTCTTGCCCATTCCATTTCAAGTCCGTTGCGGTAACCCAAAAATTTATAACCCTCCGGGAGAGCATAGCAGGGATAACTATCGGTGTCGTGTTTTATCATAAGAACCCCATAAAAGGGTATGGATTTGTCAAGCATATCGTTTCTCCTAGATAAATTACTTTTAATGAAGCAGATCGGATATAACTGCATTATATATCTTTTCGGCTTTCTTGCGGAAAGACGCCGCAGCCAGTCTTCCCTGACGCTCATCAAGAACTGCTATGTCAAGGGTAAAAAGAGGGTCATCTCCGTCTGTCATGAACATACGAACGCCATAACCTCCACTCTCCTTGCTGTAAATCTCGGTATGTATGGAGGAATCTCTGAAAACCTTCGCAATCACACGAAGTGCGGAGACCTTCGCAGCATCTCTTACAACCATGGGTAGCATGTCGGAAAAGGTAGCTGCAGCGGCGGTACCCTTATGTGTCAAATCGTACAGTTTTTCATCCTCTGCGTATATAAATTCAATATGACAAGACATAGTAAGTTCCTCAAGGGCATCTATAAACTCGAAATACCCAAAAGCTTCCTCAATCATCACGGCATCTGTCAGATCATTGAGGTTAACAGGCTCAGAGAAAAAGCTCATCACGTAAAGAATTAGGTATTTGAGCTCTTCTTTTGTGCGAATAAAGCCGTGCAGAGCCATATAAGCGCGCCTCCTCTCCGGTTACCGTATCATTTCAATAAGAGAAGAAATGTTCTTTCTCATCGCCTGATATCGTCCGCTCAGGTCGCTGAGTTCTACATTAACACAGCGCTCAGCGTTTTCAAGCCGCTCATACATTAATTTAAGTTCTCCTGATATTTTCTCCTTTTGTTCATCGGCATCTATTCTTACAGAAGCTGCATATTCCTCAGCCTCGGCTCGTATTCTGACAGCATCTGCCGTAACCTGAGCTACCTCAGCTGCAAGCTTATTGTTTTCAGAAAGCGCAGCCTCAAGGGCGGCACATTTTGCCTCAAGTTCAGCCACTTTTTCGCTTGCGTTTGCCTTTGTTTTAAGCGTGGCAATGGTAATGATGCTCTCGTCATATTTCTTTTCGGTTTCAGCGAGCTTTGTTTCTGTTTCGGAAAGTTTTGCCTGCACTGTGTCAAGCTCCTCCTTAACAGCCTCCATAAACTCATCAGAAAGCTTCAGCTTCTCGCTGAGCGCGTCATATTCGGCTTTTACTGAGCGGAAACTGTTTTCATATTCCTGAGCGTCTGCTCTAGCCGCCTGCAAACCGGCAGCCAGTCCTTCACTCTCGTTTTCAAATGCTTTTATCTGCTCTGAGAAACGTTCTTCATCTTTTTTACGTTTCTTTGCCGTTTTTTCAATATAATCAAGTACGTCCTGCTTATTAAAACCGCCTACGACACTGACTCTGAAAAGCTTGCCGTAATCAAGCTCTTGTCTGGAAATATCGTTGTTCCTCTCGTCCATTTTATACCGCCTCCTTGACTACAATATACTTTATTATACCCTTTTTTTTATCTGATGTAAAGTACATTTTGTTATAATAAGAACGAAAAAGTGTAGGATTACAATAGATGTGTTACACTTCGAGTGTAATACTTG
>JAAZBA010000318.1 GCA_012514045.1 Clostridiales bacterium
CCGGCGAAATCAGCCGCAGTGCTCAGTTTTCAGGAGATATCCTAAGCTAAATCCGGAAATCTTTCGAATTTCGTTATTTTATCCTTTTTTGTGAACTTGAAAAAAACGCACAATTGAGCTATTATAATACATGTTCGGCTTAGCACTCGGAGCGTGAGAGTGCTAAAAAATCAAGCGATAATTTTTTATAGGAGGTATATACATTATGAAGCTTAGACCGCTTGCTGACAGAGTTGTTCTAAAGATGGTCGAGACAGAGGAGACCACAAAGAGTGGCATCATCCTTACAGGCTCCGCAAAGGAGAAGCCCCAGATTGCCGAGGTTATTGCCGTAGGTCCCGGTGGAATGGTTGACGGCAAGGAGATTACGATGTATCTTAACGCGGGAGACCGTGTTATCATGTCGAAGTACTCCGGAACAGAGGTCAAGATTGACGGCGAGGAGTTAATCGTTGTCCGTCAGAACGACATACTTGCAATAGTTGAATAATTAAAGGAGAATAAACGTAATGGCAAAGATTATCATACACGATGAAGAAGCCCGCCGCGCTCTAGAACGTGGCGTAAACCAGGTCGCCGACACAGTAAAGGTCACACTAGGTCCGAAAGGCAGAAACATAGTTCTGGACAAAAAGTTCGGTTCTCCCCTTATCACAAACGACGGCGTAACAATCGCCAAGGAAATCGAGCTTGATGATCCCTTTGAAAATATGGGAGCGCAGCTTGTAAAGGAAGCCGCCACAAAAACAAATGACGTAGCCGGCGACGGCACAACGACAGCCTCCCTTCTTACACAGGCTCTTGTCCGTGAGGGCATGAAGAACGTAGCGGCCGGCGCCAACCCCATGATCATGAAGAAGGGTATCGCTAAAGCCGTTGAGGTAGCCGTAGCGGCTATCCAGAACAACTCCCAAAAGGTGAACGGCTCCGAAGACATCGCCAGAGTCGCCAGCGTTTCCTCAGGAGACGAGGAAATAGGCGCCCTCATAGCCGACGCAATGGAGAAGGTTTCAAACGACGGCGTTATTACAATTGAGGACTCCAAAACAGCTGAGACATATTCCGAGGTCGTAGAGGGCATGCAGTTTGACCGCGGATATATCTCCCCCTATATGATAACAGATTCCGAGAAGATGGAAGCCGTCATTGACGACGCCTTCATCCTCATTACAGATAAAAAGATTTCCTCCATCCAGGATCTCCTCCCGCTGCTTGAGCAGATTGTCCAGAACGGCAAGAAGCTTGTGATCATTGCCGAGGATGTTGAGGGCGAAGCCCTTGCCACACTGCTTGTAAACCGTCTCCGCGGCACATTCACATGCGTAGCCGTAAAGGCTCCCGGCTTCGGCGACAGACGTAAGGATATGCTCAAGGATATCGCCATTCTTACAGGCGGTGAGGTCATCACCGAAGAGCTTGGTCTGGACCTTAAGGAAACCACCATCATGCAGCTTGGCCGCGCCCACCAGGTTAAGGTATCCAAGGAGAACACAATCATTGTTGGCGGCGAAGGCGACGCAGGTGAAATTAAAGCCCGTATAAACCAGATCAAGTCTGCCATCGAAGTTACAACCTCCGATTTTGATCGCGAGAAGCTTCAGGAGAGGCTTGCGAAGCTTTCCGGCGGCGTAGCCGTTATCAAGGTCGGCGCAGCCACAGAGACAGAGATGAAGGAAAAGAAGCTCCGCTTTGAGGACGCTCTCAACGCCACACGTGCGGCTGTTGAGGAAGGCATCGTAGCAGGCGGCGGCGTATCCTATGTAAACGCCATTCCTGATGTTGAGAAGCTGGTCAGCAAGGTTGATGGCGATGAGAAGACGGGTGTTCGCGCTGTTATGAAGGCTCTTGAGGAGCCGGCTAAGCAGATCGCGGTCAATGCCGGCGTCGACGGCGGTGTTGTTCTTGAAAAGATCAAGTCCAGCCGCAAGACAGGCTACGGTTTCGATGCCTACAACGAGAAATACACAGACATGATCAGTGCCGGTATCGTAGATCCCACGAAGGTCAACCGTACCGCTCTTGAGGCGGCTGCTTCCGTGGCGTCCATGATTATCACAACGGAGGGTCTTGTAGCCGAGAAGAAAGAGCCCGCTCCTCCGCCAGCCCCGGCACCCGATATGGGCGGCGGCATGTATTAATATAAAGCGCGTTTCGTACAACACGCGGCGGGATTTTCCCGCCGCGTGTTTTTTACCCCTCTTATGTGAACATGATACAACCAAAGCATAAAAATAAATAGTTTATTCAAATAATCGTTGAATAGATAGAATTCATATGATATAATCTTCGTATTAAATATGAAGGTTGGTGTTTTTTTGGAGCTCCAGGCAATCAAAGGAATGTGCGACAGCGTAAAAAACAATATAAACAAGGTGATCGTCGGCAAAGGCGATGTTATCGACCTTATGCTCACCTCCCTTATCGCCTCAGGTCATGTGCTTCTTGAGGATGTGCCGGGCACAGGCAAAACACTTACGGC
>JAAZBA010000164.1 GCA_012514045.1 Clostridiales bacterium
AGTAAGTGCTGTGTTGGTGTAAATTTTGCAGATAATCCATATTATACCTCTTTTATCTGTTTTAGTTGATATTATACTACATTGAGCGGCAAATAACAATCGGAACTCTCCATAGAAATCATAAAACCTTTTACATCATATATTGCAATGAACAAAAAAATGAGGTATAATACAGGTGTAAAAGAGATCTATAATAAGAGGAGTTGTTCGCATGAGACAATCATACAGAATGAGAATAGCCGGACTGGATAGAGAGCTTCCTCTCTGCAGAATTAGCGACGATCTTTATATTGGTGCATTTGTTATTTTCGGTGACGTTGAGCTGACTGTCGCAGCAGCACGTGAGCTGCTTAAAAAAGCTCCGGAATTCGATTATATGATTACTGCAGAAGCCAAGGGTATACCACTTATCCACGAACTGGCAAGACAGAGTGGACACAACAAGTATTTTATCGCAAGGAAAGGTCCGAAGCTCTACATGTCCGGCGTATTCGAAGCAACAGTCAATTCCATCACTACCGAAAAGGAGCAAAAACTCTATCTTGATACCGCTGAGGCAGACATTATCAGAGGCAAAAAAATTCTCATAATCGACGATGTGATTTCCACTGGCGAATCACTTCATGCTATTGAAGAACTTGTAGCCCTGGCAGGGGGCAATGTTGTCGGTAAAATGGCGATCCTTGCCGAGGGTGACGCTCAGAAGAGAGACGATATCATTTTTCTTGAGCCACTTCCCTTGTTCAATGCCAAAGGAGAGCCGATATAAATCACTACAACTATATAATAGGGGATCGATAAAAGGAGACCATATGGTCTCCTTTTATGTTTATTTTATTCGTATTTACCATACGCAAAACCCTGATACTCATCAAAGAACCACTCAGCGTTCTTCTGCATAAATACGGAAATCATATTGTCTCTGAAAACAAAGTTCATCTTTATCTTGCCAAAATACTTATCAACCGCATAGCAGTAAATAAACAGGGAATCGCTCATACCCCAGGCGGCAGAGGTATAGCAGGTATAACCTTTTCCGGAGGGTATTCCGATATAAGTGTCGAAATAGTGTTTCTCCGGGAATTCTCCCTTGACCTGATGGCCGAAACCAAAGCTAATGCTGTGATCTCCGGTGGCGTTTGTATAGAGCATTTCACCTTCGTCTCCACTGAAGATAAATTTAACGCTCTCAATCTTCATGGGATTATCCTGAAGCTTATATACTCTGCCTGAAATTTCCTTTGCTATGTGAGATGTCATATCTCCGTCACATACAGGAAGGGAAAGGGATGAAATCTTGTCCATAAGAGCTTTGTACTCATCCTTATTTTCGGGAAGCGTAGCTCTCTTCTGAAGATGTGGGTAGATGATATCCCAGAAAGCCGGGAACACATATGCGGCGTACGCCTCAGAAACAGATTGAGTATCTCCCGTTGTCACAAGTGAGAAACCGTACTCCGGAAGGTTCAATGATACCTGGCAGCCCATGCCAAGGGTAGCAAATCCGTTGTTTCTTGTGCACCAGAACTGATAGCCGTAGCCCTGAGATGTCTCGAGATGATTCTCTGTGCTTCGGTTGTCAATCTGCTTCGATGTTGCTTCACGCATGTACCACTCAGGGACAAGCTGCTTATTCTCATATTTACCCATGTTAAGACAGATGGTGGCGAATCTGGCAAGGTCACGGGGAGTACAGAGCACACCTGAGCCGCCCCAATCATAGCCGCAGGGAGTTTTTATGCATGTAGTATTCGGCGATATACCAATATAAGGGAAAAGTTTTTCTTTTAAATAGTCAATAAAGTCAAGCCCCGTGATTCTTTTAATTATCATGCAGAGCATTGTGGTGGCAGTTGTGTCGTAGTGGAATATCATTCCCGGATAATGGGATGTTTCCGCCGTAAACAGAGTATCTACCCAGTCGGGATCATTTGGGGAATATGTGGCGCCTAAAGTATAGGGGGTTGCCATTCTGAGAAGGTCTCGTATCGTTGTCATCTTGAGAAGGGGACTTGCATCCTTAGGCATCTTGTCGGTAAAAAAACTCATTGCCTTGTCGTTCAAAGAAAGTCTTCCCTCACCGATAAGAATACCTATAGCCACGGAAACAAAGCTTTTTGAGGTTGAATACATTCTGTGCTTGAAGTACTTATCAAAAGGTTTCCAATAGGCTTCGGTCAGAAGCTTTCCATCTTTTACAAGAAGAAGACTGTGCAGCACGATTTTTTTCTCTCTGAGTTTGTCGATAAAAGCGATTACTGCGCTTGATGGTATTCCTGCTTTCTCGGGAGTAATTGGATTTAGCTGATATGGCATATAATAAATTCCTTCTTTCTTCATTGTGATACATATATGATATTCAAAAGTTAGACTTTTGTCAACATAAAAGCTTTACTTCCCGCTTTAGTGTGGTATAATATATTGAGAATAAACTTCAATTGGGAGGATAAGAATATGTGTATCGTTGACTTAACTACCAAATCTAAGGTAAAGTGCTTCAGAAGAGGCACCGACTGTGCTCTTATGCAAGACGGTGATGAATTTGTCTGGAGCTGGAAGACTCTGATGGACACAGGCATAGACATTGTCTATTATCTTGATGAAATAAGCTATATAGGCGATGTGGAAATTGCACTTCGTGATGGATCTGGCATATATTCCGCCGAAATCCTATGTGATGGTGTGTGTTCGGGACGATACGATGCAGAAACTGGTAAAACCATAGGCGGCACGTTCC
>JAAZBA010000312.1 GCA_012514045.1 Clostridiales bacterium
CCAAGGACAGGAACTACTACTCCTATGAGCCTATCCCCTGCATGTCCCAGGTTGAGGTCACAGTCGACGGATTCCGCGCGAGGTCCTTTGATCCCATGCCCATGTCGGTCAAGTCTATTGACGCCTTCATGTGGAAGGACGCATACGACCTTTGCGTAAAGGAGCTCAAAAAAGCCACGCCTGAGAATCCGGAATCCGTGGGAGGGCTTATCGAAAAAACAAAATATCTGTGGCCTGAGGGCATGCTCAATCAGGATGCTATGCTCATTTACGAAATAATGAGAGCTCTGGACGAGAAGGGACTTCTAAAAATCGTGACTGTTCCCGACGAAGGCCCGGCAGAGGGCATAAAGACATACCACTTCAGACTTTATATGGATTAACGGAGGACTGATATGAACATAGAGCTTTCAAAAATCTATGATATAAGCGATACGAGACCTCTTGAGAGAATCCCTGAGGACGGAGGCTTCACAGGGATATTCAGAACCATTGGCTGCATAGGCGACAGTCTTTCCTCCGGCGAGTTTGAAGCGAAGCACGAGGGAAACAGAACCTCCTATCACGACTACTATGAGTATTCCTGGGGTCAGTACATCGGGAGACTCGTGGGCAGCAAGATTTATAACTTCTCCCGTGGCGGTATGACCGCCAAGGAGTATTGCGATGAGTTCGCCGAGCATTGGCGCTACTGGTCAAGCGACATGGCTTGCCAGTGCTATATAATTGCCCTTGGCGTAAACGATCTGTTCGGCCGAAAGCAGCCGCTGGGCTCCGTAGAGGACATAGATTTCGAGGATTACAACAAAAACAACAAAGAAACATTCGCTGGCTACTACGCTATGATTATCCAGCGCCTCAAGATCATACAGCCCAGAGCCAGGTTCTTCCTCATGACGATGCCAAAGACAGACGATGAGGAGAGCAATAAGGTTAGAGCCGCTCACAGAGAGCTTATCTACGGTATGGCGGAAAAATTCACAAAGACCTACGTTTTGGATTTCTATAAGTATGCTCCCGTATACGGCAAAGAGTTCAACTCCCTTTTCATGCTCGGTCATATGAATCCAGCGGGATACATGGTCACGGCGAAGATGACAGCCGCCTATATCGACTACTTAATCCGCCACAATATGAGGGATTTTATGCAGGTGCCCTTTATCGGTACTGACCTTTACTACGAAGAGGAAAAATAACTATATTATTAAATATGTAAAAGGAAGTGTTATTGATGTATCTGGCAAATCTGATGTCCGGTGACCTAGACAGAATTAAAAACGAAAAAATTCCAGTGGTAATTCCGGTTGGCACTATAGAATACCACGGACCTCACTGCGCTCTGGGATGCGACACATATGTGTGCACAGGGCTTCTGGAGAAGCTTGCGGAACGTAAAGAAATCGTCATTGCTCCGCCTGTATGGTACGGTGTGGCAAGCTACGCCGTAGGTGGTCCCGAAAACGGTACGGTACATATCGACGTCGACGTATTCGAGAGCTACATGTACAATATCCTCAAGTCCATGATGTACGGCGGCTTCAAGAACATATACATGCTTATTCACCACCAGTACGAGATAGGCAATCTCATGCCAATGACTTTAGCCTGCATGAAGGCGGCGAAAAAGCTTATTATGGAGTATCTCGAGGAGACCTCCGGCAGAGGCTGGTGGGGCTCCAATAGCTACGCGGAGTACTATGAAAATCTTGATGCTTCCGACTGCCCCTGGAACTGGATTACAACGCTGCCCTGTATGGCGCCTCATGTCCAGGAGGCAACGGGTTATGACCATGCGGGCAAGTTTGAATGTTCCATCCTGAAAGCTCTCTATCCCGAGTGTGTTGACATATCAAAGCTTGGGCAGAGCGATGCTTGGTTTATCAAGAGCGCCTCGGAATCCTCCACTGAGCTGGGGCTTAAGATGGTCGAGCTCTCCCTTGAGGATTTGGAAAGCAAAATAGTGTAATTAAAGCTGAATCTGCCGGTGGATCCATCGGCAGATTCTTTTATCGCAGGGTTTTACAATACAAATCGGAGAAAAACCATATATATTATACCTCTCCGCTGTTGTATGATGCGGACATAACCATAAAGCAGGGAGGAAATACACATGAAGATCAACCTTAACGGCGTATGGGAGACGGTGTATTCGGAGATAAGACCGGAAAGCACCCATGAAATCCCCGATTTTAAGATTTCATACAAAAACGACCTTGTTCCCGGCTATTGGGAGGACATGTACCCGCTGCTGCAAATGGCTCCGTGGTGGGAAAAGGTGACCTTCAACCCCGAGTTTCGCCCCCTCCGCTACCCTATGACCGGCGTCGTTCCGGATATGGTGCTCCATACCATGGTGGGTACGCTGTGGTACAAAAGAAATGCTTTTGTGCCCGAAGGCGGATGCGCCTATTTTACCTGCACCGGGGTGCAAAACAGAGCGCTTCTGTGGGTAAACAACGCTTTTGCCGGTGAGCACAACGGTTACAGCACATCCTTTGAGATTGATATCACGGAACTTGTCCGATTCGGGGGAGAAAACGAGATAGTGCTGGCGGTCTCGAACCACAACGCTTATAATGAGACAGGTGAGCTTATTTCAGGCTGTACAAGCCGAGCTGCCAACCGCTTCACTGGGGGGATCATAGGGGACACATGCATTGTTGTAAAAGACGTATGCCACATAACCGATGCCTATATTAGAGATTGCAGAGAAGAATTCTTCACCGCTGCAGTGGAGACGAAAGGTGATTTTGACCTGATCCTTTGGGAAATCTTAGATAACGGGGAAATTCTGCGCACAGGGGAGAGCAGTACACCGGAAATTACCATAGACAGAGAGAGTCTGTTACTGTGGAGTCCGGAAAGCCCGAAGATCTACCGCATGACGCTTAAATTATCGTCACAGGGCAGAGTAACCGACGAATACGCCTTTGATTTCGGTCTGAGACGAGTGGAGACCTCCGGGTACTCCATTATGCTCAATTCAGAGATCATATACCTCCGGGGTATTTGCGAGCACGGGTACTTTGCAAAGACTGTACACCCCGATCCCGATATAAACTACTACATAAACGCCATAAGAACCATAAAGGAGCTTGGATTTAATTTTATCCGCTTCCATACCTGGATTCCAACGGAGGAGTATATGACAGCCGCGGATCGTTTGGGCATGCTTCTTCACGTGGAGAGCCCGAACAACACTACTAAGGCGGAGTGGGCAGACATAATGAGATTTGTGCGCCGTCATCCCAGCGTTATCATCTGCTGCTGCGGAAATGAGCTGCTTATTGACGATGGTTTTCTTTCTCATCTTGAGCGCTGCGCTGATATTTCACACAGTCTTGCTCCTATGCTTCTGTTTTCACCCATGAACGCTATAAGGGGAATTGAGTATTACTGGGCGGAAAAGCACCTTGAGCACGAGCTAAAGCACGAGCCTTTTACCCACAACCCCAGGAGACTAAAAAGACTTCAGGAGTGCAGCGACATATTCTCAAGCTATGCCCTCGGGCATGTAAGCTACGATTCGGTTAAGGGTGATATGGCTGCGGTGGACAGCTGGGCAGAGATCTATAAGCTTCCCAGAATCACCCATGAAATATGTATCCACGGCACATATATAGACCTTGACCTTGAGAACCGATATGAGGACACAAGAATCGGGGAGAGCGAATTGTATTCCTCCGTACGCTCCATGATGAAGCGGGAAGGTGTGCTTGACAGAGCGCCTGTTTACTACAACAATTCCTGCCGCTGGCAGATGCTTCTGAGAAAGCACTGCTTTGAAAACGTCAGACTCTGCGGCACGATTGCGGGATATGATTACCTGGGTGATATAGATCACCACTGGCACACCTTCGGCTACAGGGCTGGCATGATGAACGAGTTTTATGAGCTGAAGCCACATGAATCGGTTGAAAACGTGAGGAAATATAATTCCGAAAGCGTACTCCTTTGTGACCTGGGCACAGACCGCCGATTTCTTGAGGGCGAAAACATAAAAATTAAGTTCCTTGTGTCCCACTACGGTAAAAACAACCTGAAGAACGCTGTACTCGATGTAAGGCTTGAGACAAGAGATCGAAAGATTATCCTTAGGAAATCCTTTTCTGCCGCCGCAAAGAAAGGCGGACTGAGGGAGCTTGCCGCGCTTGAGTTTACCGCTCCCCATACGAAAAAGTTGTCCTCTTTAAGGGTGTTTGCCAGGCTTTCGGACGATAAGCATGAGATAATAAACGACTGGAATATATGGGTTTTCCCGAAAACAACGGAACCGGCGCACAGCATTATTGTAACCGAGGACTTAAGTGAAGATATAATGAACCGTCTTGAATCTGGTGCGGATGTGCTGCTCTTGGGCACCGGTCCCTTTAAGTCAAATCCTCTGTCCTTTCGAATGTCTCTTGCGGGGCGCACTGCGGGGAATCTGGCTACAGTTATTGAAAATCACCCTTTGAATGAAACATTTGAGCATGACACCTCCTGCGGCTGGCAGTTTATGTCACTCATGGAGGACGCGAAATGTTTGTACTATCCTCCGGAGACCGAGGTGCCTTTCGAACCCGTAATCGAGGTGGTATCAAGCTACAAGTGGATACGCAGACAGGCGGCGGTATGTGAGATGAAAGTAGGGAAGGGAAGGCTTCTTATATCCACCTTCAACGTAAGGAGAGAGGATGTAAGCTCACTATGGTGGAAAAATAATCTGCTTTGCTATATAACGGGCAGGAAGTTTGATCCCAAAACCAATGTAAGCCTTGAAAACTTGCGTACGCTATTCTACGACAGCACAAGCGCCGCGGGAAGCGAAAACAACAACATCGCAAAAAATCCGAACGACAAGACTATGAAATAGTAGACTTGTTACAGACTATCTTAAATATGGGCACTCTCGTATAAAACCGTATAATCACATAAGAAAAAGAGGCAACAGCAAAACATAAATCCTGCTGTTGCCTTTGATTTTCTATTGTTTTAATTTCTTAAGAGGATTATTTCCCGGCGAACCTTTTCGCGGCGGTGAGGGTGTTTTTCATGAGCATTGTTATGGTCATGGGGCCTACGCCACCGGGGACAGGGGTTATGAAAGAGGCTTTCTTTTCGATTTCGGCAAAGTCCACGTCTCCGCAGAGTCCGCCTTCGCTGTCGGGATTGACGCCTACGTCGATCACCACAGCTCCGTCCTTCACCATGTCGGCAGTAATGAATTTAGCTTTGCCGATGGCTACAACCAGGATATCGGCTCTTTTTGTGACCTCGGGAAGGTTTTTTGTCCTTGAGTGGCATATAGTTACCGTGCCGTGGCGGTGGAGCAGCAGCATAGCCTGAGGCTTGCCCACTATGTTTGAACGGCCTACAATGACGCATTCCTTGCCCTTGGGATCGATACCGTACTCGTCAAGCAGCGCCATGACTCCCGCCGGTGTGCAGGGGAGAAAATCGAAGTTGCCGTTCATTATTCTTCCGACGTTCTCAGGGTGGAAGGCGTCAACGTCCTTAGCGGGAGAGATGGAGCGGAAAATTATGCTCTCGTCTATGTGCTTCGGCATGGGGTGCTGCACAAGGATGCCGTGGATTTCATCGTCATGATTTAGCTCGTCAATGAGTTTTACGAGCTCTTCCTGAGTTGTCTCCTCGGGAAGGGCATATTCACGGGAGTACATATGGCAGTGACCAGCGCGCTTCTTTTTGTTGTTTACATATACCCTTGAGGCGGGATCGTCGCCGATGATAACAACAGCCAGCCCCGGAGTGATGCCTGTCTCCGCCTTGAAAGCGTCAACATCCGCCCGGATATCTACTCTCATTTTTTTAGAGACTTCCTTGCCGTCCATAAGCACAGCGCTCATTACTCTTCCTCCTTTTCCGAGGTTTCGGTTGATACGTCTCCGTCTTCGTCGGAGTTGTCAGGAGTTGTATCCTCAGGTTCCTCAACATCAGACTCTTCAATCTCCAGTATATCTTCTGAGGATTCGGCGGCTGTGTCTTCGACCAGGTCTTCCGCTTGACCAACAACAGCTGCTTCCTTCAGCTTCTTTTCTTTCTTTGGGAGGTAAGGATCCGGTAAACCTTCCTCGTCCCGCTCATGGAAGAGATAGAGGTAGACAAGGATGCCGATGGCTATGATGGCAGAGAAGAAGCCCCAGAACTGGCTTACGCGAAGTCCTGTTGAGAAGAAATAGAGGCTGTCGCTTCTCATACCCTCGATTACACCGCGGCCGATGCCGTACCAGGTGGTATAGAGCAGGAATATTTCCCCGTGGAACCTACGCTTTTTATAAAGTAAGTGGAGTATCAGGAAGCCGACGGCGTTCCATACGGATTCATACAGAAATGTGGGCTGTACGCATGCCCTTTTGCCCAGCTCCGCGACGTAGATTTCCATTCTGAGCAATGAATCTGTTTCCTGACCGTATGCCTCCTGGTTTACAAAGTTGCCCCAGCGGCCGATTGACTGACCTATAAGAAGTCCCAGAGCGCCGATGTCAAGCATAGCGCCTATGCGGATACGCTTTATGCGGCATACGATGATACAGGTGATGACAGCGGCGATGATTGCTCCGTAGATGGCAAGACCGCCCTCCCAGATGCGAAACATCGCGGCATAGTCATAGTAATAAAGAGTGTCGAACATAAAGACGCAGTAATATGTTCTCGCGCCGATTATAGAGATGGGAACGGTGAAAATAAGCATATCGATAAGATCGTCCTGCTTGATTTTTGCCATTTCGCATTTTTTGAGGGTATAGAATACCGCAAGAAGGAAGCCTATAGCGATTATAACTCCGTACCAGCGGATGCTGAAGTTGCCGATGGTAATGACGGGATTGATGTTGAATTCAAGCCCTAAACCGGGAAATCTGATGGTGTTCATTTATTTTCTCCCCTTACCTCACTTATTCCGACGAAGGAATTGATTTTCTGTGGTATTATATCATTTGATTATGTTTCGGTCAACTGAAAAAAGTAAATTCTATCTGAACTTTGGCTTAAGCTATTCAGACTTTACGATGTACATGCGCTTTTCTTTTTCCTTTTGCTCATTACGCTTCCTCTGCTTTGTGAGAAACTGATTATCAATGGAGCTTTGCTCACCTTTTATGGAGTAGGCGATGTTTATGGCATGGTCAGCGCAGCGCTCAAGATCCGTTACCATGTCTATGAACATGACGCCGCCTCTGGGGTCGCATCTCTCCTCCATGAGACGATTGATGTGGTTGTTTATGAGTGTCTCCTGAAGCACATCAACCTCCTCCTCAATCTCCGAGGCAATTGGCAAACGGCTGAAGTTCTCGTTTTCGTATATGGAGAGACCTTCCTTGAACATGTCAAGGGATCTGTTAGCCATTATCTTGAGCTCGGCGAGTCCCACCTCGGAGATTCTCATCTTTTCGCTTGAGGCGATAAGCTCATATTCTGCAATGTTTTCAGCATGGTCTCCGATACGTTCAATATCGTTTATAACATGGAACATCATGCCGAGCTTCTGGAGATCCGCATCGTTTAAGCCAAGGGCGCGTAAGTGCACAATGCAGCCGGCAATCTGATGGTTCAAGTAATTTATTGTATCCTCCACCTCAAGGATCTCCTTTGCCAAATCGTCGTTCATGGTAAAGAAGGCATTGATGGCTTTTTCGTAGTTTTCACAAGTGATATGACCCATTCTGCAGACTTCGCGGTGAGCTTGTGTTACGGCGATGGAGGGAGTGAGGACAATGTTCTTGTCCAAGTATACAAGCCTTTTTTCTGCCAGCTTCCCCTCGCCTTTTAGAGGAATAATAAGCTTTACAAGCTTGACAATAAGAGAAGCAAAGGGGAAGAGAACGACCGTAGTACATATGTTGAAAATAAGGTGCAGGTTCGCTATCTGCCTTGAAGGTTCACCCGGTGAAAGGCTCTCAATACCTCTGATGATACTGGGGAAGATAAGAAGCGCTGTACCGAATAGTATCGTACCGATGACGTTGAAAAGGACATGCATGAGGGCTGCCCGCTTGGAGGCGCGTCCCGCGGAAAGGGAGGCGAGGACAGCTGTTATACATGTGCCGATGTTCATGCCCATTACAATAAAGACAGCTACATCAAAGGATAAAACGCCCTGTGATGCGAATGCCTGAACGATACCGACGGCAGCGGAGGAGGACTGAATTATAGCTGTGAAGAATGCACCAGACAGAACCGAGAGGACTGGGTTTTCGAAAGCCGAAAGGATAGATACAAAAGCCTCGTTATTCTTAAGGGGAGCCAGGGAGTCGCTCATAATAGACATACCTACGAAAAGACCACCTGCGCCGAGAATAATAACGCCTATGTTCTTCATAAGCTTTTTCTTCATGAACATGAACATAGCCGCGCCGATGAAAAGAATAAGGGGCGCATAGCTTGAGATATTGAAAGCAAGAATCTGAGCGGTGATAGTGGTACCGATATTAGCGCCCATAATAACACCGATTGCCTGGGACAGATCCATAAGTTTGGCGTTGACGAAGCCAACGACCATAACGGTGGTAGCAGAAGAGGACTGGATTATAGCGGTGACTCCCGCGCCCACAAGCACACCCAGGAAGCGGTTTTTCGTCATTTTCTCAAGAAGGGAGCGTAATCTGTCTCCTGCTGCCAGCTCAAGACCTTCGCTCATGATATACATTCCGTAGAGAAACATACCGAGACCGCCAAGAAACGCAAAAAGTCCGAAAATATCCATATTGTTCTCCTTTATCTTAAAGCTTTCTAAAGCTTCCGATTTTCGCCTATCATATATTATATTCTGGAAAGCATCTTTTTTCAACCGTTGAAATGACGAAAAAGCAGCGGAATTCAC
>JAAZBA010000233.1 GCA_012514045.1 Clostridiales bacterium
GAGCTTCGGGTCGGCAATCTTAGTGGCTTCCTTGGCAGCGGCTTTGGGGTTGTCGGGATAGAGTTCGTTGGCTTTTACCTGGGCATCCTTGAGAGCCTTGTTAGACACCGGACAGGCCTTTACGCAGAGCGTACAGCCCATGCAATCCAAGGGAGAAATTGCTATTGTGAACTTATAGTTTGTTCTGATAACGGGCTTCGAAGCAAACTTTGTAACTGCCGGAGCAGCAGCTGCTTCTTCCTCTGTCATTGCAAAGGGACGGATAGCCGCGTGCGGGCAGACGAATGCGCAGTTATTGCACTGGATACAGTTTTCGGGAATCCAAACGGGAACATTAACAGCAACACCGCGTTTCTCGTAAGCAGCAGAGCCCTGAGGGAATTGACCGTCAACATAGTCCTCGAAAGCTGAAACGGGGAGGGAATCGCCAGCCATTGCGCCTACGGGTTCCACTACTTCATTTACGAACTTTACAAGATCAGTTCTCTTGCCTGTTGCGGCAGGTTTGGGAGCATCATCAGGAAGGTCAGCCCAGAAATCAGGAACATTAATCTTTACGAGTGCATCAGCGCCGGCTTCAATGGCGTTGTAGTTTAGCTGAACAATAGCGTCGCCCTTCTTGGAGTAGGATTTGTAAGCCATCTCTTTCATGTACTTGATTGCTTCGTCTCTCGGCAGGATGCCGGCGAGAGCAAAGAACGCGGACTGGAGAACTGTGTTCTTAACCTTGGAGTTACCAATCTTTTTGGAGGCAATTTCGGTAGCATTGATTGTATAGAAATTAACATTGTTGGAGGCAATGTACTTTTTTACCTTGGTTGGGAGATGCTCGTCAAGCTCTGCTTCATCCCACATGCAGTCGAGAAGGAATGTGCCGCCTGGTTTAACATCGGAAACAATGTCATACTTAAAGATGTAGGACTGGTTATGACAGGCTACAAAGTTTGCTTTATTGATATAGTAGGGACTCTTGATGGGTTTGTCACCAAAGCGCAGATGGGAAATTGTGATACCACCGGTTTTCTTTGAGTCATATTGGAAGTAAGCCTGGATGTACTTGTCTGTATAGTCGCCGATGATCTTGATGGAGTTCTTGTTAGCGCCGACTGTGCCATCGCCGCCGAGACCCCAGAACTTGCAAGCTATTGTACCTTCCGGAGCGGTGTCCGGGCAAGGCCTTTCCTCAAGAGATAAACCTGTTACGTCATCAACAATACCAATTGTAAAGTTACCTTTCGGGCAATCTTTATTGAGGTTCTCATAAACGGCAAAGATTGAGGACGGGGGTGTGTCCTTGGAACCGAGACCGTAGCGCCCGCCAAAAACAGGGATATTTCGGCCTGTTCTGTTGAGCGCTGTGACAACGTCGAGATAAAGCGGTTCGCCGAGAGCACCAGGCTCCTTTGTACGGTCGAGGACAGCTATCTTCTTGACACTTGCCGGAATAGCATCAGCCAGCTTCTCTGCAACGAAAGGACGATACAGACGAACTTTTACAAGTCCGACCTTTTCGCCTGCAGCGTTCATGTAGTCGATGACTTCTTCTGTAACATCGCAGATGGAACCCATGGCTATGATAATCCTATCTGCGTCAGGGGCGCCATAGTAGTTGAAGAGTTTATAATCAGTACCGATCTTCTCATTTACCTGATTCATGTAATCCTCAACGATAGCGGGGAGAGCATCGTAGTACTTGTTGCAGGCTTCGCGGTGCTGGAAGAAGATGTCGCCGTTTTCAGCGGAACCGCGGAGAGCCGGACGTACGGGATTAAGAGAATGCTCACGGAAAGCGGCTATAGCATCCTTATCCACCATATTCTTCAGCTCGTTAAAATCCCATGTTTCGATCTTCTGTACTTCATGGGATGTACGGAAACCGTCAAAGAAGTTGAGGAAAGGTACACGACCCTTGATAGCGGAGAGGTGTGCAACAGCGCTGAGATCCATGATTTCCTGGGGATTTGTTTCAGCCAGCATAGCGAAACCTGTCTGACGGCAGGCATAAATGTCACTGTGATCACCGAAAATGTTGAGGGCGTGGGTGGCTACGCAACGGGCAGAGACATGGATTACACAGGGAAGAAGCTCACCGGCGATTTTATACATGTTAGGGATCATGAGAAGAAGACCCTGTGAAGCTGTATAGGTTGTTGTGAGAGCACCGGCTGCGAGAGCACCGTGAACAGCGCCGGCAGCACCGGCTTCAGACTGCATCTCAACGACTTTGACCGTGTCGCCGAAAATGTTTTTTAGTCCCTGTGCGCTCCATATGTCCATCTGGTCAGCCATGGGGCTGGAGGGAGTGATGGGATAGATGGCTGCAACCTCTGTAAATGCATACGAAGCATGCGCGGCAGCGGTATTGCCATCCATGGAAAGTTTTTTTCTTGCCATAGTGTGATACTCCTTTGTTTAATATAAGTGGAATAATCTATATCTAATTAATTATAGCATTTTAAGTTCGATTTGTAAAGGATAAAAGCTGAATTAACTATGAGTTTACCAGCCTTTCTGTATCGAGAGCAATCATGAGCTCTTCGTTTGTTGCAATAACAAGTGATTTGACTTCTGCGTCTGCAGAGGAAATATCAAAAGCGTCACTATGTTGGTTATTCTTTTTGGAATCAATACCGAGGCCCATGTACTCAAGACCAGAGATAACTTTCTCACGAAGCATTGCATTGTTTTCACCGATACCGGCGGTGAAAACAACTGCATCGATACCGCCCATCTCGGCAGCATATGCACCGATGTACTTCTTGATAGACTGAGCAAGGATGTCAATTGCAAGCTGGGCTCTTTTGTTGCCCTCGTTGGCGGCTGTGTAAATGTCGCGGAAGTCGGAGGAGATACCGGAGATGCCCAGGAGACCGGATTCTTTGTTAAGCATTGTTACAATATCAGCTGCGGATATGTTTTCGGCTGTGCCGATGAAACCTACGATAGCGGGATCAACAGAGCCGGAGCGAGTACCCATAGGAAGTCCGTCAAGAGGAGTGAATCCCATAGAAGTATCATAAGATTTACCACCTTTGACTGCACAAATTGAGGAACCGTTGCCCAGGTGGCAAGTGACAATGTTGAGTTCTTTTGCGCATTTCCCCAGCATCTCAGCGGCCTTTGCTGCTACATATCTGTGGGACGTGCCATGGAAGCCATAACGTCTTATCTTATACTGTTCGTAATATTTATAGGGAATAGGGAAAATATATGACCTCATCGGCATCGTCTGATGAAAAGAGGTGTCAAACACAACAACTTGGGGAACAGACGGACCCATAACGGAGATACAAGCCTTTATTCCCGTCACACTACCGGGATTGTGAAGAGGAGCGAGAGCGCTGCACTCGGAGATAAGATCTATTACCTCGTCGTCAACTATTTTGGCCTCTGTGAAGTATTCTCCTCCATGAACGATTCTGTGACCTACAGCGCTGATCTCCTTCATATCGGATATAACACCGTAGTCAGGACTTGTCAGCTTCTCAATGACGCACTTGATGGCGGCAGCGTGGTCAGGCATATCGATATCAGCCTCGAACTTGGCTTTACCGTTGTGCTTGAGACGACCTCCTATACCGATACGCTCACAAAGTCCCTTAGCCATAACGTCATGTGTTGTCATGTCAAAGAGTTGATACTTAAGAGAGGAGCTTCCGGCATTGATGACTAAAATGTACATAATCTTTTATACCCCTTTATAAAAAATAGACTTTATTTGGGTATGTTTTTGTGATATAATAGCCTTACAGACTAAATAATAACATACACCTTATATTCTACACCTTTTTGAATGATTTTACAACTGTTATTTTCGATATTTTCATCATAATTTTTATTATTTCGGTGATTTAGCGTGAAAGTAATGTTTGTCCTATCTTAATAAAGGCATAGCAAAGAAGCCCTGCAATAAAGCGA
>JAAZBA010000311.1 GCA_012514045.1 Clostridiales bacterium
AATAAGATAAGAAATCAATGCACCATTTGTAAATTGCTTTATTTTGCAGGCTCTGAAAAGCTCAATTTCTCATATTTGGAATAATAATATTTTTTCGCAGATTGCAAAATGAAGATGCAATAGTAAAAAAGTATATCCATAGCGAAGATTCTATGGTAGAATTGAGTTAACCAGACAACAATTCGAAAGGAATCATCACTATGGACAAGAATTGTACAGTCATACAGCTGTGGCAAAATACAAATTTTGCCACAAACCCGATTTTATATGTCACAGTGGCAGGGTGAAGGTGAATTTTGCGCCGTTTGGCGTGTTTTCAGCCGTCATTCTGCCGCCGTGGGCTTTTATTATGGATTTGCAAACAGACAAACCTATGCCCATGTTCCTTACCCCATCCACTCCGGTGTTTTCCCTGTTCATGTAGCCATCGAATATGCGCTCAAGCTTATCAGGATCGATACCGGCGCCGTTGTCCGTGACTTCGAATTCAGCTTCGCTTCCCATTTCCTTCACCGTCAGGCAGACCCTTGTGGCGCCCTCGGCGTGGAGGGCGGCGTTTTCGAGGAGATTTGATATGACCTGTTCGATAAGCAACGCGTCCATAGGCACCATCAGAAGCTCATCCGGTACGCTCACCGTTACGGGAAGGGTGTTTCTGCCGCCGGCTGCGAAGCGCCTTTCGTACTTCTCCACCGCCTCCGCGACGATTTCCTCTGTTGCTTCCGGATTCTTTCGTATCTTTGCGGCTCCTTCACTGATTCTCGTAACCGATAAAAGGTTTTCCACCATCCGTATGAGCCACTGGGCGTCATTTCTTATATCCCTCAAAAGCTCCATCCGCTTTTCTCTCGTAAGCCTTTCCTCGTTTTCTATCACCACGGAAGCCGCGCCGAGAATGGATGTGAGAGGCGTTCTCAAATCGTGGGACACAGCCCTGAGGAGATTCGACCTGGCTTTCTCTTTCTCCGCCTCTGCCTTAAGTTTCTCCTGCTCCTTAAGCCTTGTAGTCATGGTACAGGTTATAATCGACACCACCAGCATGCTTAGGAACGCTATCGGGTAGCCGGGAATGGAGAAGTTGAACTTCATATAGGGATAGGTAAAAACGAAGTTTATGCAAAATACACTGAGAATCGAGGAAGTCGTGCCGTAAAAGTACCATCCGTGTATCTGGACACAATAAGCACCGCCAAAAGAAAGATCATTGAGACATAAATATCCCCGTCGGAAATCAGGCGGAGCGCGGAGCACACAAAACCGGCTGCAGCCAAAACCAGAACAGTGATAAGCGTGTCTTTGAGGGAAACCGGGAACAGAATTTTCAGTATTTTCATATTTATGCAGTCTCCTGTGGTTTTTCTCGCGTTTCATAAATACTATTATACTACCTGAGCTGTAAAGAAGACATAAAAGACGAAAACTTTATTATGAACATTTTGTAAACTTTAGCGTTTTACGATTGCAATCACCCTGCTAAAAATGCTATTCTATATAGGAAGCGATTTTTTAAAAGCTTTGATTTTCGCGTGAATTTTATGTTCACGCTTACCTCGTAATATACTATCTCCAGAAGGAAGGAGGAACAGGAGGGTATGGAGTTATCCAACACATTTGTATGTGTAATGGGCATGGGCATAGTCTTTATCGGACTTATCTGTCTTGTATTGCTCTGCGTACTGATGAGCAAGATTGTCGCTCTGACCACACCCGCAAAGCCTTTTGAGGAGTCTGCAAAGGTGTCTGCGGCACCCATAGGCGCAGTGCCCGCAGCAGCGGTTATACCCAATCGTGCGGAGCTTGTGGCTGCAATAAGCGCTGCTATAGCCGAAGATCTCGGCGACAGCATTGATTCTTTCAGAATCAATGCTATAAAAAGAGTCTAACAGAACAAAACAATTATTTGAGGAGATTAATTTATGAAGAAGTACAACGTTATCGTAAACGGTACAAAGTATGAAGTTGAGATCGAACTGGCCGGCGAATACACACCGTCAGCTGCTCCCGCAGCCCCCGCAGCAGCTCCTGCCGCACCCGTAGAAGCGGCTCCCGCCGCACCTGTAGCGGCAGCCCCTGCGGCAGTTCCTGAAGGCGGCGAAAAGATCACGAGCCCCATGCCTGGTACAATCCTTTCCATTAACGTCACAAACGGCTCTGCTGTCAAGAGGGGCGACGTCCTTGTAATTCTTGAGGCTATGAAGATGGAAAATGAAATATTGTCTCCCTGTGACGGTACCGCAACCGCTGTTAGTGTAGCGAGAGGTCAGTCCGTTGAGTCCGGCACGCTTATCTGTGTTATAGCCTAAGCTTTTTCCCCCGCATTTATATTGACAGAAAGGATACTATGAAACTTTGGAAGCTATTGTAAATTTTTGTAAGCAAACCGGATTTTACCTTATCAGTGTAGATCCCAAGATGCTAATCATGATTGCTATAGCGTTTGTTCTCTCTTACCTTGCAATCGTAAAGAAGTTCGAGCCTTTGCTCCTTCTGCCAATCGCCTTCGGTATGCTGCTTACAAACCTCCCTGGTGCCGGAATGTACCATGAGGAGCTCTTTGCCGATGGATATGTCCATTGGAATATGTTCGGCGGACAGGGCGATATCACTCCCGGTCTCGTTGACTACCTCTACCTAGGCGTTAAGCTGGGCATCTACCCCTGCCTCATATTCATGGGTGTAGGCGCTATGACAGACTTTGGTCCCCTTCTCGCCAACCCCAAGAGCCTTCTTCTGGGAGCTGCCGCTCAGCTGGGTATTTTTATAACCTTTGTCGGCGCGAGGTATATGGGCTTCACATCCGCTCAAGCCAGTTCCATCGGCATCATCGGCGGAGCAGACGGTCCTACCGCCATATACGTAACATCCCTGCTGGCGCCGGAGCTTTTGGGTCCCATCGCTGTGGCAGCCTATTCCTACATGGCTCTTGTCCCGGTTATCCAGCCTCCCATAATGAAGCTTCTGACAACAAAGGCCGAGCGTCGGATTGTCATGAGAGAGCTTCGTCCCGTTTCAAAGAGGGAAAAGATCCTCTTCCCCTTCATAGTTACGGCGTTTGTCGCTTTCCTGGTGCCCTCTGCCACTCCTCTCGTAGGTTCCATCATGCTGGGCAACCTCTTCCGTGAGACCGGCGTCTGCGACAGACTTTCAAAAACAGCTCAGAACGAGCTTATGAACATAGTCACGATCTTCCTTGGTGTCTCTGTAGGAGCCACGGCTACAGCTGCTACTTTCTTGAGTTGGGATACAATCAAGATTCTCTGCATGGGCGTTGTTGCTTTCGGTCTCGGTACCGCCGGCGGCGTGCTCTTAGCTAAGTTCATGAACCTGTTCCTAAAGGAGAAGATTAATCCGCTTATCGGCTCGGCAGGTGTTTCCGCTGTTCCCATGGCTGCCCGCGTATCGCAGGTAGTGGGACAGAAGGAGAATCCGGGCAACTTCCTGCTTATGCATGCCATGGGTCCAAATGTTGCCGGCGTTATTGGCTCGGCTATCGCCGCCGGCGTGCTTATCGCGCTGTTCGGTTAATTCGCCGATAGAAAGGATACTATAATATGTCTAATAATCCTGTTAAAAAGAATCCCCTAAAGATTACTGATACAGTCCTGCGCGATGCTCATCAGTCCCAGGCCGCCACAAGAATGTGTACCGAGGACATGGTTCCCGCGCTCCCGATTCTTGATAAGATAGGCTACTGGTCTGTGGAGTGTTGGGGCGGAGCCACCTTTGACTCTTGCATGCGTTTTCTAAACGAAGATCCCTGGGAGAGACTTCGCACCATCAAGAAGGGTATGCCCAACACAAAGCTTCAGATGCTCCTGCGTGGTCAGAACATCCTAGGCTATAAGCATTATGCCGATGACGTTGTAGAGCAGTTCTGCAAGAAGTCCATTGAGAATGGTATAGATGTTATACGTATATTTGACGCTCTCAACGATATCCGCAACATGGAAGCCGCCATGAAGTACACAAAGGAGTACGGCGGAATCTGTGAGGCTGCCATCAGCTACACAATCAGCCCCGTGCACAATGAGGAATACTTTGTAAAGCTGGCTATGAAACTTGAGAGCATGGGAGCCGATGTCATATGCATCAAGGATATGGCGAACCTCCTTCTCCCCTACAGCGCTTACTCCCTTGTTAAGAAGCTCAAGGAGAACACCTCTCTTCCCATACACCTTCACACCCACAACACAACCGGTACCGGCGATATGACATACCTCATGGCTGTCGAAGCCGGAGTCGACATAGTTGACTGCGCCCTTTCTCCTCTTGCCAACGGCACATCTCAGCCCACTACCGAGTCCTTGGTCGCAACTCTAAAGGAGTCCGACCGTGACACAGGTTATGATCTTGCTGTAATGAGCGAGGCTGCAGCCTATTTCCGCAAGATAGCCGCCAAGTTAACAGAATCCGGCGATCTTGACCCGAAGGTGCTCAGCGTTGACACAAACACCCTGCTGTACCAGGTTCCCGGCGGAATGCTGTCTAACCTTATCTCCCAGCTTAAGCAGGCAAACGCTGAGGATAAGTACTACGATGTGCTAAATGAGATCCCCGTTGTGCGTAAGGACTTCGGATATCCTCCTCTTGTAACACCCACAAGCCAGATTGTCGGCACACAAGCCGTTCTGAATGTACTCGCAGGCCGCTACAAGACATTCCCCAACAACTCAAAAGCCCTCCTCAGAGGCGAGTACGGCGCTCTGCCGGCTCCGGTAAACGAGGAAGTGCGCAAGCTTGCTATCGGTGACGACGAAGTTATTACCTGCCGTCCCGCGGATCTTATCGAGCCTGAGCTCCCCAAGTATCGTGAAGAGACAAAGGGTATCGCTAAGTCCGAAGAGGACGTTCTCAGCTATGCTCTGTTCCCCCAAGTTGCCTCAAAGTTCTTTGAGACAAGAGACAAAAAGGTCGAGACTACCGTCCCCAAGGCAACAACCGGCGTGAGAACAATATTTGTAGAGGACTTCGGTCTATAAGGATAAATACATCAAGGCATCCGATAGTTTCAGGTGCCTTGTTTACTTGAGCTTAACAAAAAGCGATTATTGGTATTCAAAAAAGCCGCTTTTCTTATCGAGAAGCGGCTTTTTTGTCTATTCTTTAGCCATGCGTTTTTCGGCGTGCTTTTTCCATACGCCTTTGCGGAACATTGTCAGGAAGAGCATGGAGCGGATGAACACCTCACACGCCATACAGACCCACACACCCATGATTGTGGCGTTGAAGATATGCACCAGGGAGTAGGCTACGCCTATTCGGATTGTCCACATGGAGCATGCGAGCACGATGAACGGCGTTCTTGTGTCTCCCGCGCCCCGCATAGCCCCGGCGATAGTCATGGATATGGCGAAGAAAGGCTGGGCGAAAGCCATTATCCTGAGCACACGGTAAGCGATTTCTATTACCCCCTGATCGTTTGTAAACAGGGAAACCAGGGGACGGGCGAAGATAAACAGCAGTGCACCTGCCGTTGACATGACAGTCACGCTGAGCTTTGTGGTGAGATAGGCGAATCTCTCCGCCATATCTATCCTCTTTGCTCCCACAGACTGACCCACAAGGGTGGTGGCGGCTGTGGCGAAGCCGAAGCCGGGCATGAATGAGAGGGATTCCGCCGTTACCACAATATGATGAGCCGCCAGGGTTATGGTGCCAAAGCTGGATATAAGCCTTGTCTGCAGTACCTGGGCAAAGGACATGGCGAGTCTTTCGCTGGCGGCGGGTATCGCAATGCTGAATACTTCAGAGAGTATAGCCTTGTCGGCACGGAAGCTGTCCCGAAGGGAAATTTTGAGAGGTCCCCGTTTTATCATGAGAAGCACGAACATAGTTGTGCCGCCTACAGCTATTGAGAAGGAGGTGGCAATTGCCGCACCCACAACGCCCATGCCGGCGCCTGGGATATGTAGACTTATCCCGAATATTGTCAGATCATGGGGCTCGTAGATAAGGAAGTAGTTGCCGATAACGTTAATTATGTTCACGCCGATGTTTATAAGCATCGGTGTTTTTGTGTCGCCTGCCCCTCGGATAACGCCTCCCATAATGGCAACTGAAGCTCTGAAGAGCATTGCGGCGGAGACTACATAGAGATAGTCGATGGCATAGGGCAGCACATCTTCTCCGGCGCCCATCCAACGCGGTACGAAAGAGGACAGGGACAGCATCAGAGCCGTGGCAAGAGATCCTCCGATGATTACGGTTATCATGGCTTGACGAATAATCATCTTTGCTTTTTCCACGTTCCCCGCGCCGATGTTTCTCGCTACCAGCGCCGTAAAACCCACGCCGATTGAAATAAGCAAGCCATTTACAAGCATGGTAGGGGACTGATTGATGGATACGGAGGCGGTTGCGTATGCTCCCAGAGAGCCCACCATGATTGTGTCCGCATACTGTACGGCGGTCATCATTATTTGCTCGATGATTGTTGGCCACGCCAGGAGGAATATGGTGGCAAGGGGCGTTTTTCCTCGGTGTATTACGCTGACAGAGTTTTTCTTTTCTCCGGACATTGGGCGCTATTCTCCCCTCATTGAACATATGCGGAAATTATAGCACAATTTGTACATATTGTAAACACAGTTTTTACAGAAAAACACGCAACTTCTACAAATACAAAATTGAGACAAAAATGCGTAATTTTCGGTAGAAATTGCTATTGAATAAGTGTTATTCACATGCTATAATACAAAAAAACATCTATTTGGAGACGAAACATGAAGCTCGTAGTAAATTTTTCCGATTTCGCAGATCTCATATCCGATCCCGCCGTTGTGATAAGCGGAGAAGAAGTCGTTTATTTAAACGATATGGCGAAAATAGCATTCTCTTCGCTTAAAGTTGGCGAAAATATCTGTAAATTTCTATCTCTGCCGATAATGTACATCGAGACAATCGGCGACGCTCCCTATACCTTTAACTACAAGGGCATAACATATAACGTTTTCACCGCCGTGTTTAACAATGAAACCTTCCTACTGTTCAGGAAAAATTCAACACTGCCTGTCTCCCCCCTTCTTTTTTATTTCCAATCATCGATCAATCTCACCACCCGTATAAGGGACTATCTTTCTCAGTCATTTATCTCTTTCGCCGCGCTGTCGAAGCTTATGACAGAGGACGACCGGGAAAGACTGGGAGGCACCCTTTCAGTCATGCGTCGGGAGCTTTTCAGGGAGCTGAAACTTATAAA
>JAAZBA010000069.1 GCA_012514045.1 Clostridiales bacterium
CCAACCATGGATAGATAATTCATATAAAACGCTCTGTGACGATCCCTTCTTGCGATGTCGGTGCAGGTTATCCCGCTTACAGCAGGGGTACCAATCTCAACAAGCTCAAAAAACTCTCTGTCATACTCAATTTCATCCTGCATGGCATACATTTCAAAGGAAGCATCTGAATCGATGCGGTTAAGGCTTAAGGTTACAGTAATAATGTCGCCGTTGCCGACATATAGTTCCCCTTGTTCGTTAACGTTCAGATCTACCGCGGAGAGGCTGAAGTCAAAGCTTTTATCGTAATCAACGCAAAGTGCGTAAAAACAGGACGACATAAGCAGCAGAGCAAGAATAAAGGTTATTGTTTTCTTCATGTTTTATGCTCCTTGAAGTATGGTGTTAATTATAGCTGAAGCGTCCTCCATGTTTATGTTTCTGCTTCCGTTAACATCTGCCCTGAGGAACTTTTCTGCCGTGACAGTACCGAAGTCTGAATACAAGGCGTTATATATGTCATAAACCAGTTGAGCGTCATTTGCGTCAAGCTTTCCTGTCATATTGACATCCTTGCTGTAATTAACGCTGACAACGTCGGCAGTAGCAATGCTAAGCTGTGATGCTGCAACGGTAGGCTGAGCGGAGGATATCTTTAAAGTACAATAGCCGGAGTACTTTTCTGACCAGAACATATTATTGCCGTCAATGGCATAAACGCTTCCTTGTATAAGCTTAGATGTTTCATTTACAATAAGCCATACAGACTGAGAACCTACGCCTACATATTCATAAACAGTAATACCGCTTATCTTGAGCGCCTTGTTGACCGTGAATACAATTGAACCTGTCTTTACGTCTGAGGCGGCGATGGTATAGGAGCTGTCGCTTACGGTTAGATTAACATCGGTATCGTTGACTTTTGCGGTGACAGTGAAGTCGTATAGATTGTCAAGGGCGAGGTTTAGAGTATAGGAGTTGTCGGGCGTGGCGTATGCGGTATAACCTGTTGCGGCATCGGCACCGGTACCGATTACGCTTACTGAGGCATAGGACTGAGTACGGTCAAAAGTTATCACAATAGCTCCCGTAATATTGGATCCCGCGATTTTCACAGCGCCGTTCTCAATGGAATATGGGACAACATTGTTTCCAGACATTACACTTGTTACGCTTACAGTGTAATGTTCCTCCATGGGAAGTGCAACTATGTAGTCCGTACCGAATACGGCGTTGGCTGATGAGGGAAGAGTTACTCCCGTGGAGGTTGCAAAGGTAATGTTATAGGAATTTGGAATTGATGTAGCGCTTATAACAAGAGAGCCGGTGACATTTGGAACGGTATATGTGCCGTTTCCGTTGTCAGAGACGCTGACAGACACACCGTTCATCGTTGCTGTGACAGTGTGGGTATAATTAACATAGTTTAAAACCGTGAAGGTATAGTCAGAGCCATGAATTGCGCTCGTATTACCAGTGAACATATCTCCGGCTGGAAGCGTTACGTTATGGCTTTGGGAACTTATTGTTATGCTCACTGTCGATGGCTCAATTGCCGCCTCGGAAAGGTCATTTCGGCAGCGCTGGCGCTTGTGCCGAAGGCAGCGGAGGATAAGGTAACGCTTGTGCTGCCCTGGGAAATCGCCGTGAAGTTGATTAAATAAGCGTTACCCATGTTTTTGTAGCTTCCGTAGTCCGCAAGTTTTACTGTGTTAGCCGTGCTTGTGCTGACAGAGCCCGAGGACACGGAGATATATTGAAGCTTTGTACTGTCATATGTAAGGGCAATTTCTGCCGATGAAAATCCAGTTTCAGAGATATGAGCCACATTGATGGCAATTGACACGTTTTGTCCTACCTCAACAGAGGTACTGGTGCTTGCTATACCTGCTGTGTATCCTCCGATAGGAGCGTTTGCATCAGTAACTGTAAGGATGACAGAACCGGAGGCGTCTGTTTCAATAGTGTTATCATTTAAACCAATTACCTACAAGTTATAGAATTTTATCTCATATGTTCCTGCGGAAGTATTGGCAGGAACGGTAATGCTGATGTTGCCGTAATCGGTGACGCTGCCTCTTTCGTACTCCGTCGGAATTATCTCCACAGACGTACCACTACTATATATTTGGGCATTTTCCACGTCGGTACTCGATATACTATCTGCTACAAAGTTATTTGGACATTCGATAAAATAAACGATTTTTTCAATCTCCACGGATTTGTTTGCAGTAATGCTGAGCACGACTGTCTGTGGAGAGCTGCTTTGGCTGATTTCAGTTTTGTCAAGGGAAGGAGTGAATGTAAGACCTACGCTGTTTGAAGCAAAAGCGGGGGAAAAGCTACAGAAAAGAATTGCTACGCAAAGAAACACTGAAAATAACTTTCACATAAAATGTTTACTCCTTCAAAATATTGTTTTGACACCCAGGCATGGTCGCTTGGATGTCAAAGTTACATAGGTATTTGGTTTTATATCGTGTAGTTGTCAAAATAACCCTGGATAAATACAATGGGAGTACCCTTGTCACCGCTGCCGGAGGTGAGATCAGACAGTGTACCTATGAGGTCCGTAAGCTGACGTGGGGTTGTACCCTGGGATTCCATGTTTCCCACAAGATCATCACCTTTGTGACTGATAAAGTCCTTGATGGCGTTCTTGAGCTCATCTCCGGAAAGATCGGAGAAATTGTTGTCGGCAAGATA
>JAAZBA010000338.1 GCA_012514045.1 Clostridiales bacterium
GCATCCGGCTTCACAATCATTTATATAAACATCGGCTTTGTACGCGACTCCCTTAAAGCGAATTAGAGCCTTCGTATCTTTGCTGATGTCAGGTACGTTAAATTCCCGGCAATACCAACATACGCCTTCATATATTGAGTACTTTTCACCATACCTTTGCCATACCCCCGGAACGGCGACCCATTCCCAATCCTGTCTGTTAAGCGCGGAAAAAGCGTAAACCGGTGTGCTTCCGCTTGTCAGATTATGATTGTTCGTTGGGCGCTGCTCCAGATCCGGTACAAAACGCCACTGCCCGTTAAGATTGTAAACACGTTTCATTTGCTTTATCCCCCACGTCATTTATCTTATTATCGGCAGACGGAACGTTACGGTTGTTCCATCTCCGTATTTAGAATCAACACTCATGTGCGCATCCTTGCCGAACAGGAGCTTTAAACGCATACTTACATTCATAATACCGATTTCCTTGGTCTCCGGCATATAGTTTAGCTCAAGCCTGTCTCTCAGATCCGCAAGTGTTTTTTCGTCCATTCCTATCCCCGTGTCCACAACTGTGATGACAAGTGACGGAACACCTTCATTTATATCGCATCTTGAAGAAATAGTTATTGTTTTCTCCGCTTTTTTGCTGTCAACAAAACCATGTAGGATGCTGTTTTCGAGAATAGGCTGAAGCGTGAAACGCAACAGCTTTTTATCTAGCGTATCTTCGGCGATATCCCATTCAACATGGAAGCTGTTGCCGTTTCTGATTGCTTCAATCTGAAGATATTGCTTTGTAAGCGCGATTTCGCTCTCCAGATCCACCATATACTCATGTGTATTCAGATTGCTTCGCAGAATATCTGATATTAGCGTTATTATTTTCACCGAATCGCTATGCCCCTCCTTTATGAGGGTAAAGCAGAGCATTTGCAAGGTATTTAGCAGAAAATGTGGGTTGATCTGGGTTTGAAGCGCAATTGTTTGGGCTTTTTTTAGTTCAATCAGTTTTTGGGCAAACTCGGCTTCAAGACTTCTGTTGCGCGAATTTATGCTTAACACATTGCGGCGGATATCTGCAAGCTCTCCTTCGTTTGTGTTTACAGGAGCGTATGTAGAAACCTCGAAGAACTTAAGTATACTGAAAATCGAGTCGTACATCCTCAGCGCAATGATTCCCGCAAGCAGCGTGCATAAAAGCAACGTTACCGGAACAACAATGACAATTGATGTAATCATCTCCTTCAGGATAGTGTATATGTTGGCTTCCTCGATACGATATAAAAGAGTAAAACCTTCAATCGGCGATTTATAGCGCAACAGGCTGCTGTCATTTCCCTGAATCAGATCGCTCATATTCCGATGAAGCAGGCTTTCATCTGTTGAAAATACACACACATTATTATCGCTTAAAACGGACAGCTCGTTTCTGTCAGGATTTTGCAGTATGTTTCCAAAAAGTTTGCCAAAATAATTATACCTCAGATTGTAGCAAATATATCCTCCGACTGCATTTCCGATATAAATCGGCTTGATAATCGAGATAACACGACGGTTTATGCTTTCAATATCTCGGGTAACCGTGACAGTGCTTTCGTTACTTGCTAAGGAAAGCCAGTCTGTATCATGAAATTGTTCGCACTCCGCATCCACTATATCAGACACAATATAGTCGCTGTTAATGCAGTAAATATAAATAGAATCGTAGACCGTGTTTCCGGAACACTCATATTGAAGCCGCCTCCTAAGGTTTATACAGTTCAGATTCGTTTTTTCCAGGAGAGACTCTCTGTTTCTCGTCATTACAATGTTTAAGTCCTTATTGTGCGCGATTTCCCGATGCATAACCGCAACTCTCTGTATCGCAAGGTCAAAGCTGTTAGTATTTGCTTCAAAGTTTTTAAGGGCTTCGGTATTGTGTTCTCTTTTCCGTGAGGAAATCGCTGTCCCATAATATGCCAGTGAAAAAGCAAAGATCACAACGCAAAAAGCGATGAAAATAATCCTGAAATATCGAAAAAATACGCTTTTGAACTGGTAATTACGAAAGGACTCGTTAAATCTTCTCAAATACGAGGCATCGTTTGTTTTTCTCTTTTTTATCATACAAAAAGCCCCTCGTTTCAGATACGGTTAAGGTGTTGCCGCCGGTATTCATGGGGCGTCAACCCTGTCTTTTCCTGAAACAACGCATAAAATCTGCTCCGGCTGTGATATCCCACAAGCTCGTGAATGTCCGAAACCTTAACTTCGGGGGAAAGCAACAACTCTTTTGCCTTATCTACACGAACCTGACAGAGATAATCTATAAAACGGCTGCCTGTAATCTCACGAAAATATCTGGAAAAATACGCAGGGCTGAGCGCAACGCTCTCGGCTACTTTTTCAAGGGAAATATTCTCGCAAAGATTTTCCGATATATATTTTTGCGCGTATGTTATATAGTACTCGTTATATGTAAGCGCTGACATCTCATCGGACAGATGTTTGAACAGTTCTCCCAGCAAGGACAGGAGTTTTTCATCCGATACGCCACGCGCTTTTACATGAAATTCGTCGATCAGCGAGCCGGAGGGGAATTCGTTTTCTTTAAGAATATCAATCACATCACATGCAAATCGATACAAATCCTGCCCTTTGAGCTGCCTTTGTTCGGCAATGTTCTTTACCACATGCAATGCCGAAGCAGCCTCGCCGCTTTTGATGTATTCTTTCACCTTAGAAAACGCATATTTGTAGTCTAAGGCTGCATTTCGGTTGTCTCTGAATCTTGCCGCAAGCTTCAGCACGTCCGTATCTTTGTCCCACAGTACACAATGTATGGGAAATCCGCAGATACGCAAAAAATCCTGAGTTAAGCGGCTGATAAAACCCTCTATCCCTGCTTCATCAAGTTCATAAGTATCAACGGCGGCTAAAATGA
>JAAZBA010000359.1 GCA_012514045.1 Clostridiales bacterium
CTATGCTTCTCTAAGCGCCCTTGGAAACACACGGAACTCTGTGTGTTCATTAGGTTAATTGATCTTTCTTCTAATGAAATGTATAACAGCAAATAGGCTGTAGCCCAGTACCGTCCCCAAAGTATTGTGCATTATATCATCTACTTCACAAAGACCTGTATGCGTGAAAAACTGCAAAATCTCTATTAAGACAGAGAATAGAAATCCACATAATACTGTTCGCAGAAACCGTGTTTTGAGTGCGCATGGAAGCAATACACCTATGGGAATACCCATTACTATATTCATAACGACTTGTGCTAAAACACGCCTCCCGCGGCTACCGCCAGCAACAATTACAGGATACGACCAAAGTGGAGTTAGATTATATTGCACATTGTCGCTTATCGCTCTTGCGAAGACGAGATTGAAAAAAATTTTGTGTAAAAATGAATAAAAGATAACCTTCATGGGAATAATAGGCACATAAAGAAAATTATTCGACATGGAGGAAAAGAAATGGAAAACACAGCAGCAAATAACATCAAGATACCGAAGGAGGTCATTCGGGATCTGATAGCCCATGAGCAATTTCAGAATACAGGTGAAATCCTTGACTGCCTGAAAAATATGTTCAAGCAGGTATTGCAGGAAGTACTGGAAGTCGAGATGGACGAAATGCTCGGTTACGACAAGCATGAACGTGTTGACGCAGCAGACCAGAAGAATTACCGTAATGGGTATTCAAAAAAGACAGTAAAATCACAGGTGGGCGAAGTCGACGTGAAAATACCGCGCGACCGCAACGGCGAGTTCGAACCGAAGATACTTCCGAAGCATCAGCGCAACGCAGACGGTCTCGAAGAAAAGGTCTTGAATCTGTATGCAGCCGGTATGACAACGAGGGATATTTCCGACCAAATAAGAGATTTGTATGATGTTGAAATCTCATCTGAATTCGTATCAAAGGTTACCGACAAACTGCTGCCGGAACTGCGTGAGTGGCAAAACCGTCCCCTTGACCCGGTTTACCCGTTTATCTTCATGGACGCGATACACTATAAAATCCGCGACAACAACACCGTTGTATGCAAGGCGGCATACGTCGTGCTCGGTGTGAATATGGAAGGACATAAAGATATACTCGGCATCTGGGTAGGCGAGAGCGAAAGCTCGAAGTTCTGGATGGGAGTGCTGAACGAACTCAAAACCCGCGGCGTAAAAGATATTTTTCTCTGTTGTGTTGACGGATTAAAAGGTTTTGTGGAGGCTATCGACGCTGTATATCCCATGGCACAGGTTCAGCGCTGTATCGTTCACCAGATCCGGGCAAGCTGTAAGTATATAAGCTACAAGCATCTTAAGGAATTCACACGTGACCTTAAAAGTATATATACAGCGGTAAATGAAGAGCAGGCTCACTGTGGCTTATTGCAGCTCAAAGAGAAATGGGGCAAACAATATCCGTCGGCCATTAAGAGCTGGGAAGACAACTGGGAGAATCTGATAACATTTTTCGCATATCCCGTTGAGATCCGGAAGATAATATATACAACAAATGCCATCGAAGGACTGCACCGTCAGTTCCGTAAAGTCACCAAAACAAGACAGATATTTCCCCATGATGACAGCCTCAAGAAGATGCTTTATATGGCAAGCATCAACATCATGAAGAAATGGACGCTGCGCCATAGAAACTGGGATCTCGTTCTTAATCATTTTGAAATTATGTTTCCCGGGCGTTTGTATGCATAATTCCTTTCTATAAGTTTTTCGCATTTGTTCTTCCCGGAACGAACCCGCAGAGCTCATTACGAAAAGAAGGGCAGCATATTTCAGCAGCCCGTTCCGGTATAGAATCTCATAACGCGCTCGAGTTGCGCTTCCGCATTGCTCTATCCTCATTATGAGCAAGAACCAACTGTTAGTATTGACAATATTTCATAGTTTTATTCACACTATATGTGCCGGTTTTCCCATTTGTCGGATTATGTCGAGGTTTATTACACATAAATATTTTCAGACCCGCGAAGACCGTATATGCCAGAATGAAGCATGCATAAGTGGTTAATAGCGCAGCAGCTACCTTTCTTGTTTTACTGCCTTTTACTAAGCAAAACACCGCTACAGCTATAGCCACAATACAAACATATATAACTGGGTTGAAGTCATGTGCGTAATAAAAGATATTCCGATAATACTTACCCATTTATTTGCTAAAATATCTTACTTCTCAGCTTTAGCGTGGTACGCTATTAAGCCTTTAGGTTCATTTCATTAATGGAAGAGATGATTATTTTATATGTGCTTTCAACTGAGTAATGATTAACTAGATACTCAAACTCTCTATCTTTCATCTCTTCTAAATTAGCATCATTTATCCTTGAAACAGTATCGGAAAAAGCCTTTGCATCATTGCTCTCACACCACCACCCGAAGCCACCATCCTGGACTACTTTCCCAACATCCGTGTTCGGATCGGTAACTGCTAGGACGGGAATCTTAGCCTGCATATAGCTTAGAAGCCTGCTCGGGAAATTCGGAATAGTGAAGCGGTGATCAAGAAAAATCATTCCTACATCACACGCTCCGACCATCGTGTCATAATCTTCTTTTGGAAGACGTTTCATGAGTTTCACATTTGCAGGTTTGAATTCATCAATAAATGCTTCGATTTTTAAAAATTCTGTCCCATCTCCTACAATAAGGAAATAAGCATCTTTGTTTTCACTCGCTTCCTTCATGCATTCTATTAAGAACGGGATACCCTGCGGCTTACCGAGATTACCTCCATAAACATAAACTATCTTATCCAGAGGGATACCATATTTGGTTCTGATTTCGTTCCTTGCATCTACAGATACACTCTTATCTTCAATCTCTGTTGAGTTGGGGCAGATCTCAACTTTACTCGAATCAATCTCAGAGTTATGTTTCAGAACATAATTCACGTTCGCCTGAGACATACACCCAATTCGGTCTGAGATAGCGTATAGACGCTTTTCTTTGGCACGGAATACTCTATAGGCTATGCCTTTAACCCCGCTTTTGCTCATAATTCCAATGTCGACAGCATTCTGCGGGAATATATCTCTTAACATTAAATAAGCTTTAGCTCCGTCACGCTTCTTGATAAATTCAACAACTTTAAGAAACGTAATAGGAGGGGTCGGATATAAAACGAGATCGAATTTTATTCCCTTATAATGCTCCTCGATCGCCTTCCGATATCGTTTCTCAACAAGC
>JAAZBA010000042.1 GCA_012514045.1 Clostridiales bacterium
CGATACGCTTCCGGGAGCGCCACAATTGAATATGCCGTGAGTGAGCTTGACCGCTATCTGCGTATGATAGACCCCTCTCTTGACATAGTTCCGGTACCCTCCGGCAGCGCCATACGCTCCGACGGAATAACCCTGGGACTGTGTCGGGATCTGGGGATAGAGTGCGCCGAGGCGGCGGATCCCCTTATCGATGACCTTGCGGACATCAACATAGAGAACATGACAGGCTATATAGCCGGCTCAAACGAGAGAAGCGTGCTGCTTGGAGTGTACAAATTCCTCACTTCAATGGGTTGCTCCTGGGCTCACGCTGCTCCCGACGGGGAATTCATACCTTGCCGAAGCCTTGAGGGCTATTCGTATAAATATCGCAAAATGGCCGATTATCCCTTCAGAGGCCAGTGTATCGAGGGCGCCGTAAGCTTTACAAACGTCCGTGATACGATACGCTGGCTTCCGAAGGTGGGCATGAATATGTTCATGCTGGAACAGATTGTGCCCTTTAACTACATAAGCCGTTGGTATAACAGAGAAGCTAACACAAAGATAGAGCTATCCCCACTTACCTTTGAGCAGGTTTCGGAGATGATACCTGTGCTGGAGCGGGAGATAAAGACATGCGGCCTTCAGCTCCACTCCGTAGGCCACGGCTTCATGTTCGAGCCCTACGGCATCCACTATAAGACATACAGGGACAAATATGAGCTCTCAGACTACGCAAGAAGCCACTGCGCGGAGATTGACGGGGTCAGAGGACTCTACCACGGCTCCCCCAATTTTACCCAGCTGTGCTACTCAAACCCGGAGGCAAGGAGGAACGTGGTAAACTTCGTTTTGGAATACGCGAAGCGCAAGCCTTACATTGATTTCTTCCATGTGTGGCTGGCGGACGCGGCGAACAACCACTGCGAATGTCCGGAATGCGTTAAGAAAACCCCCTCAGATTTCTATGTGATGCTCCTAAACGAAATCGAGGAGACCTTGAGGGAAAACAATATAGACATGAGGGTGGTGTTCATCCTCTATACTGACACGCTGTGGGCTCCTACGGAAGAAAAGCTGCGGCGCTCCGAAAGCTTTACTCTCCTGTCCACCCTGTCGAGAAACTATTTCTCCGGACCTATCGAGCCTTTACGCTGTCCCGTGTCGGAGATGCCCCCCTTTGTAAGGAACAGCGCAAAGGGAGAGATACCCATACCTCGAAAGCTTACGGCGCTTGATTTGTGGCGTAAGCAGTTTTCGGGAAAGGGCTTTTTATATGAATACTACTTCTACACCGCCCAGTATAACGACCCGGGACAGATCATGTTGTCGAAGGTCATATACAAAGACGTCCATAGAAACAGAGCATTGGGGTTTGACGGCATCATATCCGACCAGACCCAGCGCTCCTTCTTCCCCACCGGCTTTCCGCTCTACCTTCTTTCGAGGGCTCTTTTTAACGAAGGTCTAAGTTACGAGGAGATAGCGAGGGAATATTTCACCTCCTGCTACGGAGAGGACGGCATGAAGCTATACGATTACCTCGAGAGCATAACAGATGCGTTCCGCCCCTCTCTTCTCAGCTCCACCGACATAGGGATCGTTGAGGAGGACACGGGAACGGGAAAATCTGAGAAAAGAATCTCCATATGGCAGTATAACGAAGATTATGCCCGCTCCCTTGAAAGAGTGAAGGGGATAACAAGTGATTTTGTCCCGGTAGTAAGCCGCAACCTGGGGGGAGAATACGAAGAAAACTGGAAATATATCCTGATTCACGCCCAGATAATCAACAGACTCTCCGATGTGCTTCTTCATGGAGCAAAGGGAGAGCCGGAAGAGATGAGGCTTTTGGGGGATAAACTTATAGACTACCTGTCGGAAACAGAGGGAGCGATCCAGCCTCTGTTCGATCTGGTGCTGTTCAATCAATGGCTCAAGAGGAAGCTTAGGTAATGGATATTATACGCACTCTGCCGTCCCATGTGGCGGATCTAATCGCCGCGGGCGAGGTTGTGGAGCGTCCCGCCTCCGTAGTCAAGGAGCTGACGGAAAACTCCATCGACGCCGGCGCGGATATGATAACAATTGAAATACAAAACGGCGGCATCAGCAAAATAAAGGTCAGCGATAACGGCTGCGGTATGACACCCTCCGATGCGGAAAGCTGCTTCCTTCGTCATGCTACCTCTAAGATATATACTCAGGAGGACTTGGAAGCTATTATTCACCTTGGATTCAGAGGCGAGGCTCTTGCAGCTATAGCCGCGGTGTCTAAAATCGAGCTTGTTACAAGAACGGCGGACAGCGACATTGGCACAAAGATTATACTCTACGGAGGGGTGATCTTTTCAAAAGAGGAAACAGGCTGCCCTGTGGGCACCTCAATCACCGTCTCCGATATATTCTACAACACCCCCGCGCGGATGAAGTTCTTAAAGAAAAACTCTACGGAAGCCACGCTTATCCAATCCATAGCGGGAAAAATCGCTCTGTCCCATCCGGAGATATCGATCAAGCTTATCAAAGAGGGAAGAACCTCCCTTCATACTCCCGGCGACAACAAGCTCATCAGCGCCATACACAGCGTTTGCGGCAGGGAATTTACAAGCACCCTTATCCCCTTAAAGCTCTCCGACGGTGTGGTGAATTCTTCCCTCACCGTATGGGGCTATATCACCGACCCATCTGACTGTCCTCCTACGAGAAACTCTCAGTATTTCATCCTCAATGGCCGTACAATCCGTTCAAAAACCCTCACCGCGGCGCTGGAGGAGGGGTACCGCAACACAATCCCTACAGGCAGATTCCCCGGATGTGTTATTCACTGCGCTATAGATCCGGCTTTTGTAGATGTAAACGTTCACCCATCAAAGCTTGAGGTGCGTTTCTCAAATGAACGGGACGCCTTTTCCGCAGTGTATATCGCCGTATGCGAAACATTGACATTAAGAAAACCTCTGGAAGAGAGTTCTGTCAGTGAGGAGAAAACTCAGTATATTGAGCCGGAGGAGATAACCTCCGAGCCCATAACGCTTGAACAAGCTGCAAAACTTGATACTCGGTCAAGGACTGACCTTGACACTGAGCTAAGAGAAGAAAAGAGCGAAGAAAAGGCAGAGTATATCCGGGATGAGCCGAAACAGTACAAACCAATAACATATTCAGACCTTCCGGAGCCTGAGCAGAACAGATACACCGTGCGCTCTCCTGAGCCGGTATACCGGGTGGAAACGAGGGAACCGGAGCTCAATATAAGGGTAGCGGGAGAGCTCTATAACACATATATAATAGCGGAGCTGCCGGATGAGATTGTATACATAGATAAGCACGCAGCCCACGAGAGGATAATATTCAACCGCCTGCAGGAAAGTGAGTACCCTGACGCCCCTCAGGTGCTGATTTCGCCCATTATCATTCCCTTGCCTAGCGAAGACATGGCAGTCTTCCATGAGAGACAGGAAACCATTGCCGCCGCGGGACTGTCCGCGGAGCCCTTCGGAGAGGACTCGGTAATTGTTCGTGAAATCCCCTCCTGTGTGGATATAGAGGACATACCGGAGCTGCTTCTGGAGCTCTCAAGCCCCATGTTTACAGGTTCTACTACAATGAGGGACAGTATACTCCATTCCATCGCCTGCAAAGCCGCTATAAAAGCGGGAAGATCAAGTGACATTAAGGAGCTTGAGGATCTGGCAAGAGTGGTGCTGACGAAAGAAAACTTAAGAAACTGCCCCCATGGCAGACCAATTGTCCTGTCGGTGCCGAGACGTGAGTTCGAAAGGAGTTTTCGCCGATAGAAGAATTTTCAAGGAGAGGACTAAATGAAGCTTATCTGTGTCACCGGTCCCACAGCGTCGGGGAAAACGGCTCTGTCTATTGCCCTTGCCAAGCGGCTTGGAGGGGAGATAGTCTCCTGCGACTCTATGCAGCTGTACAGAGGAATGGATATCGGCACTGCAAAGCCCGATGAATCGGAGCGAGAGGGTATACCACACCACATGCTGGATGTAGCGAATCCTTCGGAGACATATTCCGCCGCAAGATACTCGGAGGAAGCCTCCCGGTGCGTTGACGACATAGTAAGCAGAGGGAAAACCACCATAGTGGTAGGCGGAACAGGACTGTATCTTGACGCGCTGTTGGGAAACATAAGCTTTGAGACCGAGCCCACAGACGAGGAGACGAGAATGTTTTATCAGTCCTTCGCGGAAAAATACGGCGGAGGGGCGCTTCATTCCCTGCTTTTGGCGGTGGATCCGGAAAGCGCCGGGAAAATACACTTAAATGACATAAAACGTACGATCAGAGCCCTTGAGGTTTATAAAAAGACAGGAAAAACCATGAGCCGGTACATCTCTGAGGCAAAGCGCAGACCGCCCCGCTACGAAAGCGTTATTCTTGCTCTTTGTCCCGAGGACAGGCAAGCGCTGTATGACAGAATTGACGCAAGGGTGGATGTAATGCGCTCCATGGGACTTGAGCAGGAGGCGAGAGAGCTCTATATGAGGGAGGATTTGTCTCCCACCGCACTACAGGCAATAGGCTATAAGGAGCTGTTCTCCCACTTCAGGGGAGAGATTTCTTTAGGGCAGGCATTTGAGGATATAAAGCTTGCCAGCCGCCGCTATGCCAAGCGCCAGCTCACTTGGTTCCGCTGCAGGGAGAACATAAACTGGATATTGTACGGGAAAGATGTGAATTTTAGTTTAATTCTGGAAAAAGCGGGAGAATATCTCGCATCATGTGATATAATAATATAGATATAAAAGGGAGATAATCAAGGAGGTAAAGAGATATGCAGAAGCTTTCAAACCTGCAGGACATTTTTCTCAATCAGGTAAGACGTGAAAAGATTCTTGTAACGGTCTACCTAACAAACGGCTTCCAATTTAAAGGCTATGTCAAGGGCTTCGACAGCTATACGGTCATACTCGAAAGTGACGGAAGACAGCAGCTTATTTATAAGCACGCTCTATCCACGGTATCTCCGGTGAAGCCTATTGCTTTCAGCTTCGACACCTACAACGAAAGGGATGACAGAGCTTGAGTTCCTCTGCAGACAAGCCGGTAAAGGTTGCCCGGCTTGTAAGACATTACCGTAACAGAAAACAGAAACGGCGCAGGAAAAGACTTATTCTCATGCCGCTTCGTATAGTATTTTTCGGCGCGCTCTTTATCGTGTGTGTCTATTTCGGCATACAGCTCTACGGGGCGCTGAACACGCCCATGCGCACAACTCCGGCTCTGAGTACTTATGTAACCGATGAGTTCAGCTCTGTTGGGTATTTCTTCCGTTCCGAAAAGGTGATTAGAGCGGATTACAGCGGTATCCTTGAGTACTCTCTTGCGGACGGAGAACGTACGGCGCGATTTGCCCCCTATGCCTCCGTGTATCATGACAAAGCGGCAGTGGAGACAAACAACAGGATCGCCGCCACAAATGAGAAAATACGTTCCCTTGAAGCGGCGTTGTCCGTCTCAAGCGATACCTCTTCTGCGGCGGATCTGTCGGACAAAATATACGAGCAGCTTCTGAACGTCACGGAGATTGCCGACTCCGGGGTGTACACCAGAATGGATAACCCCCAGAAGTCTCTCAAGAATTTAATTGTAACCCGTGACTTTTCCTATAAGGATACGGTGGATATATCTTCCCTTATCACAAGCCTTAAAAAGAATCGTGACTCCCTGAAATCCAGAATTTCAGAGCGAGAGACGGTGCTCTACACTCCCTACGCGGGATATTTTATGTCCGGTACCGACGGTTTTGAGGAGCTCTATTCTACAAGCGATCTGAAGAGCCTCCAGGTGGAGGACGTTCGGGCGTTGTCAGAGGTGGAGAAGAAACCGGAGCGGGGAGTGGTAGGCAAGATTATCACCGGTTACGACTGGTACTTTGTCATGGTGCTGCGCCGCAGCGAGGCGGAGCAGCTGAAGCAAGGCTACTATGTAACGCTCAGATTTGACGCCACGGGGGATGTGGACATCCGGGCAAAGGTTCACTCCATAGGCAACTACGCAGATGAAGAGACGGTGGTGGTTCTGTACGGAGAGAAATTTACCGAGGAGCTTATGTCCTTCAGAAAGCAGTCGGCAAGTATAATCTTGAACTCCTACTCGGGACTGAAAGTGCCCAAGGAAGCCGTGAGGGTAAATGACAAGAGGCAGATGGGTGTATACGTCATAACCGGCACTTACGCGGAGTTTAAGAAAATCAACGTACTTTATGAGACAAGAGACTACTATGTTGTGTCCACAGACCCAAAAGACAAGTCTTCCCTGCTTATATACGATAATATAATTGTCAGCGCTAAGGATCTTTCAAGCGGAAAAGTCGTAAAATAAGGGAATTATGCAAATTGCCTGTTGACATTTCATGCAAATAGTACGATAATATATACGTAAATTGATATCTATATCAAGGCTATTAATCGAGAGGGAGGAACGTCGCAGAGGCGGCGGTAATAAATAATGGGAATTTTGGAAAATTTCAAGAGATATGTAAGAGGCGAGGACTACGATGACGAGGAATTTGATGAAGTCGGTTCCCCTGTCAGAGAATCGGCGCCAGCCCGTCAGGATAGCCAAGCTACCCGCAGCTTTACGAGAAGCGACGAATATAGCGCTTACAGCGCGTCGGACAGAAGACAAAGCAACCGTGTTGTGAACATCAACACCGTGACACAGCTTGCTGTGGTGCTCGTAAAGCCCGAGGACTACGAAAGTGTCAGCGAAATTGCCGACCATCTCAAGGATAAAAGGACGGTTGTGCTGAACCTTGAGCATGCGAACCGTGAGATAGCCCGCAGAATTTTAGACTTCCTCAGCGGCGTAGCCTATGCGCATGAAGGAAAAATAAAGAAGATAGCAAACAGCACCTTTATCATCACCCCATACAATGTTGAAATTCAAGGAAACATCATAGACGAACTGGAAAACAACGGGCTTTATTTATAAAGGGGTATGACAGGCTATATATCAACCATAGCTATGGTGGCGTTGCGGGTTATTCAGATTCTGTTTTTCGCCCGTGCCATTCTGTCATGGTTCCCGAGAGACGGCAGGACATCAGTAATCATGGAAGTTCTGTATATTTTGACGGAACCCGTGCTTTTGCCGGTGCGCACACTTTTGCATAAGATACCGGGAATGAACCGTCTGCCCATTGATTTCAGCCTGATAATAGTGTATATGATTATCGAGCTGCTGATTTCGTTTTTATAGGATTTTGAAAGGGGAATATTAAATCAAATATGCTTACGCCACAGGAGATAAAGGATAAGAGCTTCAGCAAAGTAATGGTGGGAGGCTATGAGCTTAACGCCGTTGACAGCTTCCGGGAGACGGTATATAACGACTACTCCCAGCTCTACAAGGAGAATATAACCCTAAAAGGCAAGCTCAAGATGCTTGTGGACAGGATTGAGGAATACAGAAGCGTAGACGACCAGATGAGAAAAGCGCTTCTCAACGCCCAAACTGTATCTGCCAAAATGGTGGAGGACGCGAAGAAAGATGTAGAAAACCGTGAGCGCATGGCTTCCGAGCGTATGGACGAGAAGCTGAGAGAGATAAGAGCAAAGGTCGAGGCTGAAGAAGCTCGTCTCAGAGAGGCAAAGAACAGAGCAAACGCATATATTGACTATCTCAGCGAGGTATATCAGAAGGAAATAGATCAGCTGGAAATTCTCAGAGCCGGAGAAACAATCCCTGACAGAGCGTTTGCTCCCGTTGCACCGGTGATAGAAACGCCTGAGGAGACGGAAGAGGAAGTAGTCCCCGACACGGTGCCTCTCCCCGAGCTTCCTCAGATTGATGTATCCGATGAGGATCTGGAACTGCCGAAAATTCCTGTAAGAGAAGAAGAACCCGAACTAAAAATTAAAACCCCGTTTTATAAGACGGTAATTGAGGACGATGAGGAGACAATAAACCTCACACCAAAACCAAAGTTCGAGTTTTCAAACCTCCAGTTCGGAGAAAACTACGATCCCTCCCAAAAATCGAAAAAGTAAAAAACAAGCCCGGAACAGATGTCTTGTTTCTGTTCCGGGCGCTGTTTTGCACCGCTGAGGTGCGTTAAAGGGTATATATATCGGCTCCGACATATATCAGAAGCCAAGAATACCACGAAGCGAAATACCTGCCAGGCAGGATGAAAGGACAAAGGCCAGGAAAACGCAGGCAAGGGGCACAAACAGAAACACTCTGAGAGGATAAATTCCCAGAGGATTTCCCTCTCCGTCAACTCTTGCGGAGCTTTTCAAATAGAGATATAATATGAAAAAAATCGCAGCGACAATTGAAGCAAGACAGACAAAGAACCTGTTATTCTTCACAGAGCTGTACATTATCCCGCAACATATCGGGGTCAGGCTGCAGTTAATGTATGTCAGAAGCCTTTTCCATCCGCCGGAGACAAAGACAAAGGGCAAAATCATGAGAAGCTGCGCTGCGGGAATAACTGTTGCCCACAGCGGATCGTTTCCAAAGATAGACAGAGGAGAGGAAAAGGCACGTCTGCCGATGAGAGAGTACAAAAGATAGATAGACAGCGCCGTCAGCAGGGCGACGGGAAGATGGAGGATCCACCGGCCGTGCAGATTGGATTTCTTAAGAGCCAAAAGGGGATTTTGACGTCTTATTCTCCTGCGAAAAGAGCCTATATCGCTCCGCAAATCGTATACAAGATAATGCTCTCCTATCATAGGGTACCGCCCCGGAGCCTTGAGAGATCGCTCCCATATTCTGTTAGCGGTTTTTTTCACTTCTATAGTCTCAAGTATGGGTTTTTTGTCATCGCTTACAAGGCGTGCGCCATGCCAACTGTCGTAGGAAAACTCCATGCAATGAAGGACGTTTGATTTAGGGTTGTCAAACGCCACATAGGTGCAGCCGTTGTACTCAATAGTAAACCTCAGGTGTATTTCATATACTATACCGTTTTCGTCCGGTATATCAATGAAGAGTCTCTTCACTTATGTGTCCTCCTTTCCCAAAAAGGTGAAAAAACCAAGCCGCCGGCACGATTTGTCGGCGGCTTGCGTAAGCCGAAAACCAGGTCTAATCCACGTCCTCCACCTTTGCCTCAAGCTTTGTCTCGAGAAGACACGGGTCGGCAAGATATTTCCAGAAAAGTCTGGCGCTCTTGGCGAAGTAAAGACCGTCACAGAAGCGTTCGTCCATAACGAGGCTAAGAGGCAGCATCTTGCGTACACCGATTTCGTTGCCTCTGAGTGGTACCGCTTTTCTTGCCTCCTTGCCTAAAGCCAGGAAGAGACCTGTTGTGCCGAACTCATAGACATGGTGGCGTATAGCTCCTATACCCAGGGACTTCATGTTGGTAATGAAGAGTGTTGTGTGGAATGGGCTTGCCTCAATTATAGCCTTGGGCAGGAGATTGAATTTGTCCATAGCCATAAGGGTGTTGATAACGAAACGGAGGAGAAAACTTGGGATAGACATAACCACGCCTACAAGCTTGTCGGTAAGACTTGAGGCTCCCACGTAGGCTGTATCAGCGATGATTTTATCGATGGCCTCCGATACTTCTTCGATGGTTTCCGTGCCCTCGAAGCAGAGCTTTACGGTGGTCTCCGCCGTCTCCTCACGAAGCGATTTATGCAGAGCGAATGAAATCCAGATTTTAGGGCGTGTATATATCTTGTTTCGCATGACAAATCTGTTCAGAGCCGGACGCTGGGCAATAACCCTGGTTATGGCGCTGAGGATAATTTTCATGTAGTTATAGTCTTTCCCCTCCGCCTTTTTAAGCCGTATATACTCGTCGAGTGGGTCGCAGGGAATCTCAAAATCGATGGAGTTCTGGGAGTCGGTGCGCGTCTTCATAATATAGGGTATGATCATGTCAAAGACATCAAGATCGCGAACCCTTCTGCCGTCATAGCGTTTTGAAAACATAATGCAAGGCTCCTTTTAGAAAAGATCTTTTTTGTTAAGGATAAAAGCGGTTACCGCGATGATAATAGCAGTTATTGCAAGCGGCGCCCAGGTATATGGCAGCGGAAGGTCCTTAACATTCATCCCGTAGAAACCAAATATAATGTTGGGGATAGTCATGAGAATCGTTATGGAGGTGAGGACCTTCATGATGATGCTCAAGTTATTTGAGATAACCGATGCGAAAGCGTCCATTGTACCGGTCATAATGTCTGAGTAGATGGTGGCCATCTCAATGGCCTGCTTA